>DRHN01000117.1 GCA_011049595.1 Spirochaetota bacterium
AAATTCAAACTTAAAAAGCATTTTACATTATACAAAGCTCGATCAGATCCTTTCGATCAATGTTATTAAAAATATCGGTTGACACATATTCTATTAAAATAAACGGCCGTTATCTGTCAAAAAACGGATTTTTTGAGCTGACACTCAAAGGGATACCGTAAACAATTTTAACATCGTCACCTAAAACACCCATTTTAATTACAGCCTGCCCTACAGAATACATGATCCTGTTGTCAACCCGATTGTCCATCGCTACACTTACGGCCGAACCGATAGCTATACCGAGATCACCGGTGTTAAACACACACGGGTGTTCGGGGTGTTTGTTTTTTTCTTCACAATTTTTAAAACCGCACATACCGCAGCGGACAAGGTTCATGGATTTGATCCGGGTCCCTGTTAGAAGCATTACGGGTGATAAAAGTATGTTAGCAGCGTCTCGAAGGAAGAATTCCGGGAGGTCGTATTTTGCGACCATCTCTTTCATTTGATCGGAAATCGCTTTTATTCCTTCATGTTTTACCAGGGAAATTACAGTGTTGTCTACGCCGCGTCCTTTTGGAGCGGTGCGTGCCGCGATAGCCATTTTTTTTGCAACCTCAAATACGGCATCTTCCCGCAGGTCTTCTTCATAAATAGGGTTCATGTTGAAATCACCTCTTGATTTTATCAGGTTATTGTGTGAATATAATAAGAATTAAATGCATCTTGTAAAAATTCTTTGATGATACAGTAGAAAAGGGCGTATCAAAAGAATATTAACAGCGCAGTGACGGATATCGAGCCCCGGCATATTTAATAATATTTGAAATGCATTGGCTTTCTAACCTATAATTTAATTGCAAGGTATTTTATAACTGATCTTCACGGGGAAATATAAGCGGTTAAAAATATGAAAGACGAAAACGGGACAAAGGCTGAATTAATAGCTGAGGTGAAGGATTTACGCCTGAGAGTGCGGGAGCTGGAAAGGGAAGGTCAAAAGGGGTCCGGATATACGTTCCGCGAGAAAGATGAAAAGCATCACAACCTGTTCACACACATGCTCGATGGGTATGCTGTACATGAAATCATCTGTGATAGAACCGGCAGACCTGTAGATTATCGTTTTTTAGATATTAATCCAGCCTTTGAACAATTGACCGGTCTTACCAGGGACATAATTGGAAAGACGGTGACTGAAGTTATCCCTGATATTGAGGAACCCTGGATTGAAACATACGGTAAAGTGGCGTTAACTGGCAAGTCAGTTCGATTTGAGAGCTATTCCGGCCCTCTCGGAAAGTGGTTTGAGATCATGGCTTTCAGCCTGGAAAAAAATTATTTAGCGTGTGTGTTCTCGGACATCACAGAGCACAGGAAGGCAGAGGAGGAGGTAAACATGTACCAGGATTACCTCATCTCAGTGCTGAATTGCGTGGCGGACCCTATTTGTGTAAAGGACCGGCAACATGAGTGGGTTTTGGTCAACAATGCTTTTTGCGAAATATCCGGGCAGAGTCGTGAAGCACTGATCGGGAAATCCGATTATGAATTTTTTCCTAAAAAAGAGGCTGATATTTTCTGGGAAAAAGACAACAGGGTTTTTGAAACAGGAAAAGATAATATCAGCGAAGAAACTATTACCGATTCAAAAGGGGAAACCCGCTCGCTAATAACTAAAAAAACACTGTATAGAAATCCTGCGGGTGAAGACTTTATCGTCGCGATCGGGAGGGATGTTACCGGTCAGAAACAGACAGAGCGGGCCCTCAGGGAAAGTGAAGAGTTTATGAGGCAGGTGATCAACACCACACCGGCATGTATTTTTGTAAAAGACTACCAGGGAAAATATTTACTCGTGAATAAAATGATGGCCGATTACCATAACACTACACCCGAAGAGATGATAGGGAAAAGGGAACATGATATTTATGGCAACTCTGAAGACCAGGTCGGGGAACTTGAGAAATTTCTTGCCGATGACAGAAAAGTCATTGACAGCGGACAGCCGATATTTATTCCCGAAGAGACATTTACCCTCCCAAGCGGGGAGACTGTGTGGCTGCAGACAACGAAGATCCCGCTCACTTTAAAAGGCAATCCCAGGTGTGTACTGGGAATCGCATTTAACATTACCACGCGCAAGGAGGCAGAGGAGGATCTCCGTCAAAGTGAAGAGAATCTGATCCAGTCTCAGAAAATGGAAGCAGTTGGAAGACTTGCCGGCGGGATTGCACATGATTTTAATAATTTATTGACGGCGATCATAGGATACTCTGAAATACTGAAGATAAAAGAATCCCTGGATGTAGATGCGGAAGACAATGTGACGGAAATAATAAAGGCAGCACAGCGGGCTGCGGAGCTGACCCAGCAGCTTCTGGCGTTCAGCCGCAAACAGATCCTGCGCCCGAAGGTCATTAATTTGAATAAATTGGTAACTGACACTGAAAGTATGCTGCGAAGGCTTATTAGCGAGGATATAGACATTGTAACAAAGCTGGTGTCCGGTTTATGGCATGTGATGGCTGATCCCGGTCAGATTGATCAGGTTATTATGAACCTGGTGGTAAACGCACGGGATGCTATGCCCCGCGGCGGGAAGCTGACGTTAAAAACGGAAAACACTTTTCTTGATAAAAGCTACTTCAGCGAGCACATCAGTGGGGAGCCCGGGGAATATGTGCTGCTTGCTGTAAGTGATACAGGCAGGGGGATGAGCCCGCAGACCAGGGAGCACATATTTGAGCCGTTTTTCACCACCAAAGAAAAGGGGACTGGTTTAGGGCTGTCCACTGTTTACGGTATAATCAAGCAGAGCGGCGGGTATATATGGGTGTACAGCGAAGAGGGTCATGGCACTGTTTTTAAGGTCTACCTCCCGAGGGTTAAAAAAAGCGAAACAGAGCTGTTAGAGGATGGGATACCGGTCGCGCCTGAAAGAGGAACAGAGACTATTATTGTAGTTGAGGACGCAGATATGGTACGTCGAATGACATGTGATTCTCTCCGGCTTTTCGGATATGAAGTACTTGAAGCAGGTGGAGGGAAGGAAGCACTCGAAATATTTGACCGGTACAAAGAAGGGGAAATAGATCTTCTTATTACTGATGTAGTGATGCCTGATATGAGCGGCAGGGAACTAGCCAGCCGGGTTTTAGAATATGTGCCCGGATTAAATGTTTTATACATATCGGGTTACACTGATGAAACAATTGTTCACCACGGGGTGCTGGATAAGGGGGTTTCACTTCTCCAAAAGCCGTACTCGCCGCTTATACTCGCTCAGAGGGTCCGTGAGATTTTGGACTCCGAGGAGCAGTAGATTTTCAAATAAAACGATTTGAACTGGGGCTTCATATAAATTGGATGAGCTTAATGCAGAAATAGAACATTTTGAAAAGGATTTGATTGAATCCGAAAACGTAGGGAAATATATCCTTGATCTGCGTGAGCGGGTCAAGGAACTCGATTGCCTATACCGCCTTTCCGGGTTCGCTTCCAGAGACAATATCTGCATAGATGAAATGTTTAAATATGTGGTGGATTTGATACCGCCCGCCTGGCAGTATCCCGATATTACATGTTCCAGGATTGTATTTGACGGTAAAGATTTTAAAACAGATGACTTTAAAATGACTGACTGGAAACTTTCATCCGACATTTTTTTTAAAGATAAAAAAGTGGGGGCGATAGAAGTTTTCTATCTGGAGGAAAAACCGCAGTTATTTGCGGGACCTTTTTTAAAAGAAGAGAAGAAGCTGCTGGATGTCATTGCTGAACAGTTGAAAAATATAGTTGAGAAAAAGACAACAGAAGAAGAATTGCATAACAGAACACATGACATGGAAGAGAGGGCCAAAGAGCTCAATTGCCTTTACGGCCTTTCCGAACTCGCGGTTCAGGAAAATATATCAATAGAGATGATTTTTAAGGGGATGGTCTATCTTATTCCACCGGCCTGGCAGTATCCCGAAATTACGTGCGCAAGAATCTATTTTAAGGGAAAAGAGTTTTTAACAGAAAATTTTGTGCAAACCGGTTTGGTGCAGTCGTCTGATATAAAAATGTATGAGCAGAAGATCGGTTCTATTGAGGTTTATTACACTGAAGAAAGAATAAATGCCGATGAGTATCCGTTTCTCAAGGAAGAAAGGAATTTATTGAACGCTCTTGCATCGCGTCTTGGAAAGATCGCGGAGCGAAAATACGCCGAACAGGCTTTAAAAGACTCGGAATTACAGCTGCGTGAACAAAAAAAATCCCTGGAACAAAAGAACATCGCTCTTAAGGAAATACTCGCGCAGATCGAGATCGAAAAGAAAGGTATTAAAGATAATGTTGCAGATAACGTGGAAAAGTTATTACTGCCTATTTTAAGGAAGTTGAGGCTTAAAGGTGAATCTGTAAAATATATCGATCTTCTGAAAAAAAACCTTGAAGACCTGGCATCAGCCTTTGGCAGTAAAATATCCGAAAAATCCTACAGGTTATCTCCCAGAGAGATCGAAATATGCGGCATGATA
>DRHN01000118.1 GCA_011049595.1 Spirochaetota bacterium
CTGTACATAAAGTATAAACAGCAGGTTTTCTATCCGGACACACTCCGGGTGAAAATCGGGATCAGCAATTTAAAAAAATGTTCTTTTGATATAATTTATAAAATAACGAGTAAAAAAACCGGGAAAGAAGCGGCTGCAGCAAAAATGTCCATGGCAAGTTTTGATTATGATGCCCGAAGGCCCGTAAAACTGCCTCGGCTTTGTCGTAATCAAACAGGGTACCGTCCGCATCTAACAGCAGCCATTCATAATCAGTTCTTGGTAGATGATACATTTTTGAACCAAATTAAGTATTCTTAAACTAATAAAATACTTAAATAGAAAGAGTTAAATAGAGGCTTGCGCCGGTAATGACGGCAATTTTGTTGTCTATTCCGAGCATATCGACCTCATTTCCCCCCGGACTTACCGCGATGTGAGTTTTGTAAACTCATCAACCAATTCCCGGATCCTGGGGAAAAGCTGTTTATAGACTTTTTCATATATTTTTGTGTAAAAGCCCCTGTTTTTATCGATAGGAAAAATTGTCCCGCTGACCCCGCTCATCCCCTTTGAGGCTTCAAGCACACTGGTGTAAAGCCCGGCAGCAGAGGCAGCCAGCATACCGGCCCCCAGGCAGGTAGTCTCCAATGAAGGAGGTATCAAAACCGGGATGCCTGTAATGTCAGCCATGATCTGCCGCCACAGATGGCTCTTTGCCCCGCCCCCCAACAGCACGATCTCCTCTATTTTATTGTTTAGTGAAATTTCCATTTTTTCGTACTGGTATTTTTGCTCGAAGGCAATGCCTTCCATGATCGAGCGGTAAAAGTGCGCGCTTGTGGTGCTTTCACAGAGTCCCAGCACGACGCCTTTCGCAAACGGGTCCCAGGAAGGAGCAGACGCGCCTTTCAAGTACGGCAGCATAAGCAGCCTGGGTTCGCCGGGCACGATTTCAGAGGCGAGGTCCTCGAACACTTTGGTAACCGGAATATTGCCTGCCCGGCCCTGCTCCCTCTCCCTGTCCCCGAACTCCTCCATGTACCAATTCAAGATAAATGTGCCCGCTGCCATTATACTCTCGGGCACGTATGTCCGGGGGACGCAGCCGCACATTGTCCGGTATGTATCACCCGTTACATATTTTTCGGAATAGAGCTCGGAAACCACCGCGGTTCCCATGTTGAGTGAAGCGCGGCCGCCTTCCACGACCCCCGCACCAAGGGCCGCGCACTGCCCGTCACCGCCTCCCCCTGCCACCGGAATGCCTTCGGGAAGGCCGAGGACAGCGGATGCTTCTTTTGTGACCGTACCGACGATCTCACCGGGTTGGGCCAGCTCGCAAAACTGCTCCTCTTTCACACCTATCATTTTCAAGATCTCGTCGTCCCAGCAGAGGTCTTCCATGTTTAGGAGGCCCATGGGGTCCGCGGACGGCCATGATGTTACCATGCGCCCGGTCATTTTCCAGGTGAGGAAGGCAAAGACATCCATATATTTATAAACAGATTCGAACAATCGGGGCTCATTTTCCCTGATCCACATGATCTTTACGTTGGATGTGTAAAGGTTGGGATATAAGCCTGTTTTCCGGTGGACCTTTTCTGCACCGAATGTTTTCAATTTTTCTACTTGAGATGTCGCCCTCGTGTCCAGCCATAAAATGCCGTTTCGCAGAGGCTTCATATTTTTGTCAAGAGGCACAAAGCTCTCCCTCTGGTGCGTTATACCGATAGCCCCGATCCTCTTTTTTTCAACCTGCTGGACAGCTGTTTCTACGGCCCTGACAGTAGCATCCCACCACTTTCCGGCTTCCTGCTCCGCCCACTCGGGTTTCGGGACGAGCAGCGGGATCTCGGACCTTCCCACAGCGATGCAGTTTCCATCTTTGTCCCATACTATGGCTTTTGACGCGGACGTGCTGCAGTCGATCCCTATGACATAGTCTTTTTTTACCATTCATTTATTCCGCATTTTTATACCGGATATGTTCCGGATGTTTGCAGCCAGGGGCACCCGGCACAAATATTTTGAACAAGGATATAATATCACAACCATCTTTAATTGCAACATGCAAAACTCATAATATCTCTTGACAACCTGTATTGTCCGTGATAAGCTATGCGGAATTCATAACAAGGCGATTTCATTTTGTTTTGAAATGAAGGGGACGTTTCGCTTTTAAACAAACGTTGGCCGCGTAAGGAGTTGCACATTTGGAAGAACTTGTTTTCTGCTACCCTCTGGAAAAAATGAATTTTTCAGACCCACGCGGTCAGATAAAAGATTATGCGGTAACCGGCGATGAAAAAAAGACACTCAGGGAGCTTGCCGAACAGAAAGCCGACATAGCCGCTTTGCCCGTCCAAAAAGAAAAGATAAAAATGTGGAAAAAATTGAACAGCCTGGAACGGACAAGACCGCTTGTGTGGATAAATGAAATTCCCTGGCACGAAATGGATTTTGAAGACGAGCTGAAGCTGACAACCGGGTCCCCATTCGCTCAATTTTTGGAAACGAGGTTGAGGAGGTCTATCTATCAATGGAAGCATATGCGCGCGGACATGATAGTTGAGCCGACAATGCCCTGTTACTTTAAAATATCCGACTCGGGTTTCGGGATCAGCGAGGATGTGGAAATCGCGACCACGGATGAAGACAGTGACATATATTCAAGAAAATTTATCCGTCAGATCTCGGATTATGAAGACATAGAAAAGATAAAAATGCCTGAGGTGGTTTTTGACGAAAAAGCGACCGAAATAAAATATCAATCCATGGTTGACATTTTTGACGGCATCCTCGATGTTGAAAAAGGGGGTATGCCGGGGTTCTGGTTTGCCCCTTGGGACGAGCTGGTCCGGTGGTGGGGTGTTCAGGACTCGATGATCGATCTGATGGACCGGCCCGAGCTTGTTCACAGGGTACTGGAAAGATTGACCGGCGCGTATCTGATAGGGCTTGACCAGTATGAAAAAGCGAACCTGCTGTCATTGAACAACTGCAATTATAGGATCGGGTCCGGAGGCCCGGGCTACACGGACGAGCTGCCTGTGAAAGACTTCGACCCGGATAATATACGGACCGCTGATCTCTGGGGGTGCTCAACAGCTCAGATATTTTCCTGTGTGTCGCCGCAGATGCATTACGAGTTCGCGCTTCAGTATGAGATCAGGTGGATGGAACGGTTCGGGTTGAATTATTACGGGTGCTGTGAACCTCTGGACAGAAAAATAGACGTGCTCGGTAAAATACCGAACCTCCGCAAGATATCAATGAGCCCGTGGGTAGATCTTGACAGGGCCTCGGAAAAGATGGCAGGGGATTATGTTATTTCCTGGAAACCGAAGCCCGGCATATTTGTAGGCGGGTCCTGGGACCCGGAGGCTGTCCGCACGGATCTTTCGCAGAGTTTAAAGAAACTCAGGAACAATGTTGTCGAGATAATCATGAAAGATGTAAGCTCTGTCGAATATAAACCGCAGCATCTGTGGGAGTGGTCGCAGATCGCCGTTGAAGAAGCTGAAAAGGCTGTCTGACCTGTAAAATACAGACCAACGTGTTTGAATGGATTTAACCATGAATAAGTATATTCTGAAATTACAATCAAGGGGCAAAAATTTCTCCAGGAGGCAGAACATGAAACATTATGTCAAGGACAAAGTGATAATCATTACAGGGGGGTCGAGCGGGTTCGGGCTTGAAACAGCCCGCATGCTTCTTGAAATGGACGCAAAAATAGTCATTACCGGGCGCAACAGGGAACGGCTGGACAGTGCGGAAAAAAAGCTGGCGGATAAAAATCTTGTTGCCGTTCAGGCCGATGCTGTTGCGACCGCGGACTGGAAACGGCTAATCGATGAAACGAAAAAAAGGTTCGGACGAATTGATGTATTGATAAACAATCATGGGGCGGGCTGTAAGATCGCGGAAGTAGAAAACATGTCAGATGATGACATACAGCAGGTTTTAGACATAAACATCGCTTCGGTGATCAAGGGATGCCGCGAGGTGATCAAGGTCATGAAAGAACAGGAAAAGGGGCACATAATCAATGTGTCAAGCGGATGCGCGCATCAATCCTGGCCGTCCTGGGCTGTTTACACCGCAGCGAAAGGCGGCCTGATCGGTTTTACAAGGTGCCTTCACCTTGAAATGGCCGAATGGGGCGGAAAAGCTACAAGCTTTGTCCCGGGAGCTGCGCGCACGGGTTTCTGCGACGCCGCCGGCATCGACGGCAGCTGGATGGATGGGTATCCATCAGCAGAGGATTTTGCCGCCACACTGGTGCACTGTGTCGATGTGCCTGACAACTCTGTCATAGAGGAAGTCAACATCTGGGGCACGAGGCAGGTCAAGGAAATGCTGAACCCGTACTGATAGAGTTTTTAAAACCATAAAATCGGGATCAATAAAATGTGAATTGGTGATCATTCCAGCTCGAAGAATTTGAATTCATTGCCGAATTGTTTTCCGGTCTTTTTGAAAAGATCTTTTATGTGGTCATCCATTGTAAAGCATATGATCTGCCACCCATTTTTTGCGAGCTCTCCCATCATTTCCACCGATAAAGGCCTTCTTTTCCAGTCGGAGTACTGGAAAGAATCGTCTAAAATCAAAAAAAGACGGTCTTTTGCGAGCAGCCTGGAGCTGAACCCTATGCGCAGTGCGAGCAGGATCTGTTCCGCGGCCCCGGTGCTCAGATCTTTAAATAAAAAATCGTTATAATCATCTTTTACGATTAATCGCTCATCTTCAAATGTTATTTCTTTGTACCTTCCGGTTAAAGCAAAAAGAGGCCCCTGAATGGTCTTTGATTTGAAAGAATCTATTATTTTTATGTCTTCCTCAGACCTCAGTTCTTCCAGAACTTCATGAACGATGAACTGGCCGATTATGCCGGCAGTGATCTTTTTATAGCCCGATATAGTTTCATCCCTTTCTTTATAAAAAGCTGTTAAAATATCCTCCCAATTTTCAAATGTTTCTGAGCTGGTGATATGGCAGATGGATTGTTTAAGACTTTCAAGCTTATTATCATGGTCCGTCAGGGAGTTTTCAATTTCCTGCAGTTTCAGCTTTACATCTTTGAACTTTTCCTTACTGTAAGCTTTATCGTTTCCTTCCTCTTTGTAATCAGTTTTATCTACATCGAGGGGGGCGAGCTCTATCTCTTTTTCTTTTGACAGGTCGGTCAGTTTTTTTATCCGGGTTTTTTCCGATGCTATTTTTTCCATCCATTTTCCCGGAACCGCCTGCCGGTTATCGTGATCAATCACTTTCCCGTCCGACTCTTTAAAAAAGTTTGATATTTTAATATTCAGCTCCTCCAGTGCGGAGCCCTCTTTTTCAATCTGTTCTTTTAAGAATTCACTTTTTTTATGCTGCTCGTCCAGATGCAGTAGTATTTCCTCGATCTGGGTTGAGCTTTCCAGGTCCCGGTTAAATCTGTTTTTAAATTCCTTTTCCAGGCTTTCCTTTTCCAGCCTGGCATGTGAACCTGCCGTCGTTCTGATCTTAAATATACTGTAAACGGCAAATAAGATTAAAGTAAGAAATACAGCAATTATAGATACTGTATTTAATTTGAACATCATGGAAACGATTGAAGCGATAATAGATAAAAATGTAAGGATCAATAGAAAAGTAATCGGCGCTCTGACTGCTTTCCTTGTCAGTTTCTCGTAATTATTTTTTGCGATCTTTAACCAGTGATAATGTATGCTTTTTAACCGGGCATTTTTTTGATCTTCTTTTTTATTAACAAGGTCCTTTAACTTTGTCTCGAAACTGAGGATATTGTTTCCCGCTTCGCTGAGTGCGGTAATATCGATACGGTTCAAATGCATTTTTAATTCTTCGATCTCTTTTGAAAGTCTGAAGGCTAAATGCTGCTTAGCGGCTGTCAGATCATCTTTCTGAGTTTGAAGTTCCACTCTTCTCTTTTCCAGTTCTGTCCTGTAACCCCCTGAATATTCTTCATTGATCCTGTTGACAAGTTCATTTAAATGTTCGATTTTACTGCCGAGCTCGGATCTGATTTTGATATCTCCCTGGTTGGGGCCGAGAATTTCGCGGCCCTCGAACCTTGTTTTTTTTATAATCGCCGGTATGTTCTTTTCGATTTTTTCGAATACTCCCTTGCTGGATAGATACTGTTTTATTATTTGTTGGTCGATGCCTCCTTCTACGCTTCCAAACTCCAGCTCTGCGCCTTTTACCACAAGGAGTTTTGAAAAATCAGGCGGCAGACCGGGAATTTTATTATCGAAATGATCTTCCAGTTTGTACTTTGAAGCCGGGTTAAACTCGACCGGCTTGTCGGTGATGCCTTCCACAACTACTTTTCCGCTGCCTTTAATGGGCCGCAGCATCCACGGCTTTTTGTTCCTGAATAATGATCTTATCAGAAATTCCACAAGGAGTGTTTTGCCTGTTTCATTGCGCCCGTATAAAAGGTTGATGAGACCGAGTTTGAAGGATACAGGTTTGACAATAGGTCCGAGGTTTTTAACTAAAATTTCTTTTATCCTGACGCTCATTATTTACAACCTTTTATATTACCCGCCGTATATCGTTTTTAACGCGCTTAATATAATTTCGTCTTTTACCGGCAGGTTTTTGTCTAAATCTAAATTCTCGATATGGTTTATCACTTTTTTGCTGATCTCGTTTAATTCATAATTATCAGCAAGGTACACTCCTGACAGATCGATTTTAGTGTCGATGTTATTAAATTTTTTGAAGCTGTTTTCAATAACCACATTCAGCGCTTTTTTATCAGAAGTATAACCCGATATTTTTATCCTGATTTTTGTCTTTTTAATTTCCTCTTCAGTGAGGTCCCACCCGTCGATAGTCCCTGAGATCTGGTCTTCCAAATAGGTTTTTTCGATTTCCATGGGGTATATGTGAAGGATGGGATTAAAATAAAGAACATCGGTGTTTACGGTACGGGTTTCCAGGTTATTGTTTCGCAGATCCAGGGACAAATATCTTCTTTTTCCGGTTTCATTGATATCCAGGCCGACCGGGGAGCCGCTGTAGTGAAGGTTGTTGGTATCCAAAGGTTTATGTATATGGCCGAGAACAACTCTCGCGGGTTTGTATATCAAAAGATCTTTTTTTGTCAGGGGCATATAGGTGCCAGGTTCGATCGGGTTTGGTTCGATCGAGCTGCCGAGCCAGTCACCGTGAGCCGCCAGTATCCAACCGTCCGGCTCCAGATTTTTTTTACAGGGTGCGATTTCTTCGCCGATCGTTTTGCCTTCCCGATAGGGTACAAATAAAACGGGCAGTCGGGAGTCTTCGAAGTTCACGAGTTTTGTTTTATCGTAAACGATTATATTGTCCGCTGCGAATGACCCGCTTTTTAACCCCGGGTCATGATTGCCGGGAATTATGTGAAATTCGATGCCAATGTTTTGGTAGCCGCGGCAAAAGTTTTCGAATTCCTCGTAACTTGTAAACTGTTTATCAAAAAGATCGCCTGCTATAACAAGTATATTAATTTCGGTATCGATCATCTTTTGAAGAATATCTTTCAACGCGTTGTATTTGTCAATGCTTTCAGCAGCAGTTCTGAGGTGAACATCCGCTGTAAAGGCAATTTTCATATTTCTCCCCTGACCGGTATGTTTTCCCGCCATGAAATTATACAACACGTCGTGAATTAATGCAATAGCGCCCTGTTTGTACGGCAGTATTGAATCGGCTGAATTCGCAATGATTTAACGGCAGTTTTCCATTGATTTGAACATCCAATACTATTATTATTTATACTCTTAAAAATTGTTATCAAATCCTCCGCAGGGGTCTTTTCATGGGTTACTGGCGGATGCCGCTTGACACGCATGAGCATTCCATCATCGTAGGCAAGGTAAACATAATTGACTACCGATGTAAAGGCTGCAAGTACTGCATCGAATTCTGTCCGCATGATGTGCTGGAGGAGTCAAAGGATTTCAACGAGAAGGGATACCACCCGCCCTATGTAAAAAAAGAGGGCCGGTGTGTAAACTGTAATTTTTGTGAGACCATCTGCCCGGAGTTCGCCATCTTCTGCACAGAACTCGAGCGAAGGGAAATGAAACCGGAAGATATCGTCCGGGTCCCGGAAAAAAGGCGCCGCCGGCACAGCAGTGAATAAAGCTGACATGATAAACAGTGAGGAAATAATATGGGAAATAACGCATTACTGACAGGTACTCATTTTATCAACGGCGATGACGCTTGTGCCGAAGGCGGGATAGCAGCAGGCTGTAAATTCTTTGCAGGGTACCCTATAACACCCGCGACAGAGGTCGCTGAATGGATGTCAAGACGGCTTCCGCAGGTTGGGGGCATATACATTCAGATGGAGGATGAGCTCGCTTCCATGGCTGCTGTCATAGGGGCGTCCTGCACAGGCGCCAGGTCAATGACATCAACCTCCGGTCCCGGGTTTTCCCTGATGATGGAGAACATAGGGCTTGCTGTAATGCTTGAGATACCCTGCGTGATAGTCAACATCATGCGCGGGGGGCCGTCGACAGGGCTTCCGACCCTGGTCGGCCAGCAGGATGTAATGCAGGCCCGCTGGGGGTCTCACGGCGACTATGAGATAATCGCTCTTTCCCCGTCTTCACCGCAGGAATCTTTTGATCTGACTGTAGACGCGTTCAACCTTGCCGACACCTACAGGGTGCCCGTGATGATCCTCAGTGACGAGATCGTCGGCCACATGAACGAAAAGGTGGTTATACCTGAACCGGAAGAAATCAAAATAGTTGCGCGAAAAAAACCGGAACAGGGCCCCGGGGATTTTGCACCCTTTTTTCCGGATGATGATGGTATTCCGCCAATGGTCCACGCGGGCGAGGGGTATCACATACACGCTACAGGGCTGACCCATGACGAGCACGGTTATCCTCTCATCAATTCAGAGGCACAGGAGAGGCTTGTTCAGCGGCTTGTAAACAAGATAAGAAAAAACTCCGAAAAGATCGTACGTACTGAAGAATATTATCTCGATGACGCGGAGGTAATCATCGTTTCATACGGGTGCTCTGCGCGCACGGCGTTCGATGTTGTTGAAACTGCCCGGGCAAAAGGCATAAAAGCCGGCCTGCTGAGGCTGGTAACCATATGGCCTTTTGCTGAAAAAAAGGTCAAAAGCCTGGCTGCCCGGAAAAATGTCAGGGCATTTGTCGTGGCCGAGATAAATCATGGCCAGATCGTGTACGAGGTTGAGCGGTGTGTCGAGGGGAAGGCCGAAACAGTGCTTGCCGGGTTGATGGGGGGGCGCATTTTCGAACCCGGTGAGCTCTTTGAAGTGGTCAGGGAGGCTGCCGGATGATAGAAAGACTAAAAGACGCCGCCCCGGAAACGGCCGATATGGTGAAAAAATCCTGGCAGAAGGGTCACGGTGATCACCCTCTCGACCGGTACCTGAAGGAAGGCCGTATACCCCACATCTGGTGCCCGGGGTGCGGTATCGGCATAGCTTTTACGGCGTTTATAAAGGCACTTGAAAAGGCCGGGACCGATCCCGACAAAACCGTTGTAGTTTCGGGTATCGGCTGTTCGGGCAGGGCAGCAGGGTATCTGAACATGGACACCTATCACACGACCCACGGCCGGGCCATACCTTTTGCCACAGGAGTAAAGTTATCGAAACCCGAGCTCAAAACAGTGGTGTTCAGCGGTGACGGAGACCTTTTCGCTATCGGGGGCAACCATATGATCCACGCAGCGCGGCGCAATGTCTGTCTCTTATACACATCT
>DRHN01000119.1 GCA_011049595.1 Spirochaetota bacterium
ATTTTTGGAGACGTGATGACGCCGGGTATTTATTTGAAACGAAGGTGTTGGATCAGATATCCAGTGCGGAATATCCTCTTCTTTATTTGTCACATACGAGTAATTTACAGAGATTGCAGAAGCGGAAAAACATTCGTGTAAAGACCAGACTGCGGGTGAAATTTAAGCCTATCGTATTTTCACTGACAACCGGGGATAACCGGGCCGTCATTTCCCAGCGGATCCACACCGGCAATATCATAGATCTGTCAGCGACAGGATGCTGCATGCTTGCCGGGAGAATGCTGAAAAAGAATGATAGAGTGAAACTCGAGTTCAACCTTACGCGTTCAAAAAAGATAATCGTTCTTGGTGTTATACTGGATATATCAAAAACAGATGATGATAAAGTAAGAAAGCACCACATCATGTTTATCAAGATCGGACCCGCTTCAAAAAATAATATACTGCTTTATGTTTTTAATATTTTCGGGGAGAGGGATTCAGAGGAAGACGTGAGCCGGGCACAAAACACTGAACCTCCTGTAACGGAAGAGCAGCCTATTACCTGATCCAATCGTAATCAGAAAATCATCAACCTTTTGTTCAACGAATTCACAACGCATAAAGATGAGGAAATCAATGCGGGACAGAACAGCAGCCGTCGGGTTCCCTTCAATGCAATAAATTTTTCATCAATATAAAAATTTAGAATTATATTATTAATCAAAAGGGATCGATCATGCTGCTGGTAAAAATATTTTCAGTACTTTTTTCAGTTGTCCCTGACTCTGTTGTAATGTTTCTCGCCTATCTGGCCCATCCTTTCATCTACCGGAAAATGAAAAAGGGGAAATGGGGTTTGAAGACCGGTGCAATTATTCCCCAAGTATTTAAGGATAAAGATGAAAGCTGGCATGACATGGTCGTTAAAAAAAATGCTCTTCACCTTTTAAAATTCGCGGGAGAAATGTTTCAGGCGCGTTATAAAAAAGAACGTGCCGGCTTAAAAAAAGTTTTTATCGGTCAGGGAAAGGAATATCTAAATGAGCTGATGCAATCCGGCGGCGGGTTTATGATAATTACAGGCCATCTCGGCAACTGGGAATACGCAGCCGGTTATATCTCGACCATGTACAGGAAAATCTACGCTCCGGTTTTTGTCGTCAATTCAAAATTTAACGATGCGCTGAACTGGATGCGCGGGACCAGAGAGGTTGTCCTGCTTGAGACTAGATACAGCGCCAAAGCCTCGGCCAGGGCTTTTTTCAGGATGAGGGACCTGTTGAATAAAGGCGAAGTTCTCTTTATTGTGGCTGACCAGGAGGCGCTGGGTGGGGAAGTTAAAGGTAAAATGTTCGGGAAAGAAATAAGGATATTCGGCGGTCCTTTTATCCTGGGCCGGAAAACCGGGAAACCTTTTCTGCCGTTATACACTTTCCGGGACGGGAAAAATCGGATCGTGTTAAATTTTGAGGAGCCTTTTTATATAGATAAAGAAAGGTTAGACATCAGTGTCGATCGCGTGATGAATTTTTTTGAAAGGCATATCAGGGAACGTCCCGATCAGTACATCTGGTCGCAGGACAGATGGTAAAAAAATTATCCGGAAGGCGACTGCACCGGACGCGGGAAGCTGCAGCCTTAAAGACAATTCTTTGGACAGGGCCGGACGTTTCAGGACCCTGTCAGAAAGGACCGATTTTGAGCAATGTGCTTATAACCCCCAGGTCATTAACGAAAGAAGGCCACCACGCGCTTGATCTTCTCAAAGATTCCGGCCACAGGCTGATCTTTGCGGCTCCCGGTAAGCAGCCTTCAGAAGAGGAGCTATGCAGGCTTTTACCGGGGTGCGCCGGATATCTTGCCGGTGTGGAAATGATTTCCTCGAAATCATTGGAATCAGCCAGGAATCTGAGAGTCATTTCTCGAAACGGAAGCGGTGTGGACAATATTGACCTGGAAGCGGCAAAAAAACTCGGCATCGAGGTGTTAAAAGCCGAAGGGGCGAACGCGAACGGGGTTGCGGAGCTCACTCTCGGGTTGATCTTTTCTCTAACGAGGTCTGTTGCGTTTCATGACCAAAAAATGAAGGAAAAAGTATGGGAGCGAATAAAGGGGATAGAGCTCGTCGGGCGCACACTCGGGCTTTTGGGCTGCGGCAGGATAGGAAAACTCGTTGCCGGCCGAGCTCTGGGGCTGGGCATGTCCGTAATGGCTTTCGATCTGTGCCCGGATCGTTCATTTTGTCCTTCAGATGAATTCAGCTGGGGCTCATTTGAAGAGGTCCTGGAAAAAGCGGACGTAATCTCCCTTCATGTCCCGGCTTCTCCCGGGGAGAAACCTGTTATTACTGAACAGGTGATCTCAAAAATGAAAAGGGGGGTGTATATTATCAACACTTCCCGGGCCGGTCTGATAGATGAACACGCTGTAATTACGGCACTGGATAACAACCGGGTCTCGGGTTTCGCAACAGATGTTTACGACAGGGAGCCGCCTGATGTGTTAAGCCTGGTGATGCATGACCGTGTGGTTGCAACCCCTCATATTGGAGGTTATACAGCGGAAAGTGTTGAGCGCGCCACAAAGATCGCGGTTAAAAATCTTTTAAAATGCCTTTAAAAGCTCAATTAGTATTATTTGACAAATAAGCCTGGAGGTTTGTATGAACCTGGAAATCGAAAATAACACAATCGTAAAACCTTTTTCTGTGGGGTGGGCCCAAACGGACGGGATCATGGATGACCCCGATAACCATGTTGAGAGATATCTCAGCAAACTTACAAATATGTTTGCCGATTCCGATGCTGCGGCAGCTTATCTCGAGGAGAAGGGGGATGTCCTTCTATACGAAGTCTACGAAAAGTCAATCCCTCGCAGGGACGGTGAGCTGCAGTTCTGCACGAGCATTACCCACCCGGGCAAGATCGGTAATGAATATTTCATGACAAAAGGCCATTTTCACGCGCGGCGGGACACCGCGGAAGTTTACTACTGTCTCAACGGCAGCGGCTTTATGCTTATGGAAAAAGAGAATGGCGAGCACGGTCTGGAGAAAATGTACCCGGGAAGGGCGGTGTATGTTCCCGCGTACTACGCGCATCGATCAATCTGCACGGGTAATGTGCCGCTTATATCTCTGGCAGTATATCCCGGCGATGCGGGACATGATTACGGCTCGATCGAATCGGGCGGGTTCAAGCACATTGTAGTTGAGAAAAACGGGAAACCCGAAGTAATTGAGAACCCGCGCTACGGCCGAATGGCGGATAATTAATTTCAAAAGTATGAGGAGGATGATGTGATTTTCAAAGGCGGATACGTGGGGAAGATCCTTAGAGTAGATCTATCGACAAAACAGTACAAGACCGAACCGGTAAATGAAGACCATTTATTAAAGCTGCTCGGGGGCAGGGGGCTTGCGGCAAAAATGTACTATGATGAAATCGGCCCGGAAGTAAAACCTTTTGACGAGGCCAATAAGATATTTTTTATCACAGGCCCCCTCACCGGTGTGAATTTACCTTCAACAACCAAGTTTCAGCTGAGCACCAGGTCTCCTGAAACCGGGATGTATCTCTGCTCAAACTGCGGAGGGGATTTCGGCCCGGGGCTGAAGCAGTGCGGGTTCGACGGAATGATAATCGAAGGGAAGGCTTCGGAATGGACCTACCTGATGATACGGGACGGTGATGTCAGCTTTTGCGATGCCCGCTCTATGCTGGGCCAGAATTCGCACGCTGCGATGAACACCCTGAAGGAGGCAATCGGGGACCCGAAGGCAGCTGCAATGTCCGTAGGCCCTGCTGCCGAACGTCTTGTCCGTATCTCCTATATCAATGTGGATACCAGAGCTTTCGGGAGGGGAGGAGGAGGCGCAGTATTCGGTTCAAAAAGATTAAAAGGTATTGTTCTAAAGGGGAGCGGCACGATACCCGTTGCGGATAAAGAAAAGGTAGATGAAATAAGGAAAGCAGCAGTCAGGGACCTGCGGGATTCCAGGGCCAACCACACTAAATACGGTACAGCGCAGTATATAGAGCCTATCAACGAGCTTGGGTGCATGCCAACCAGGAATTTCCAGACGACTTATTTTGAAAAATCAGATACTGTAAACGCGGACACGATGTATGAGGAGTATCTTGAAAAGAATTACGCGTGTTTTCATTGTACTGTGGCGTGCGGAAAAGTTTGCGAGGTGAAAAACGGCCCGTTTGCCGGAGCACGGGCCAGGACTGAATATGAAACTGTGGCCCTTCTGGGTCCTAACTGCGGTATTGATGATTTTGGTGCTGTTGTAAAGGGTAATCAGCTCTGCGATGAAATGGGTATTGACACTATGTCGGCAGGTAACGCTGTTGCTCTTACCATGGAACTGTACGAGCGCGGGCTCATAACCGAACAGGACACAGATGGAATAGAAGCCCGTTTCGGGAACGCGCAGGCCATGATAGATATTATAAGGCTGATAGCCGAACGCCGGTGTATAGGGGACCTGCTTGCGGAGGGAATGGCCGGGGTGGCACGCGAACGCCCAGAGTGGCGCCCCTACATCCTCGCCGTCAAAGGAATGCCGTTCGCAGCCTATGACCCGAGAGGTTTTTACGGCAATGCGCTCACCTATGGTACATCGAACAGAGGAGCGTGTCACAACGTGGGAGGATGGACCATACGGGCCGAGCTGCAGAGCGGTCAGTACGATAGATTTGCGTTAAAAGGTAAAGGAGCGCTTGTAAAAAGCATTCAGGACAACAGGGCGTATGTGGACAGCCTCGGCTTGTGCACGGTTGTCAGAGGGTCCATGAACTTCTCCGCCCAGCCGGACGGGGAAGTTATGACCTCGGTAACGGGTTACGATTTTACCCCCCTGCTTTTAGCTATCGGCTCCCGAATTTACACCCTTGAGAGACTGATATTGTCACGTGAAGGGATAAGGCGTAAGGATGATATGATGCCTGAACGTGTTTTTAAAGAAGCTGTTCCGTCCGGGCCGATCAAAGGGCGTGTTTTAACAGAGGAGATGTACGCGGAAATGCTCGATGAATACTACGATGAGCGCGGCTGGGACAAAGATGGTGTACCCTCAGAGCAGACTCTTGCCGGGTTGGGTTTATCCGATCTCATCTAAATGGATCGGTTGATGAGGGCGGGCAGACAGTATCGGAGTGTGTCAGGTATGAACAGGGGAGAAGATACTATGAGTGACGTCAAAATTGTTATAAAGTATCTGGTTACGGTTAAAAACAGGACCGGGCGCGGCAAGGAAGAGGTAAGCTTTCCCGGGGGAAGCAAACTTCAAAATGTAGTCGACTGGCTGAAAGAACGCTATGCCCTTTCACTCCCGGACCCGCACATCATGGCTATTCTCAACGGAAAGGGATGGGAGCAGCTTCCTTTAAAACTTTCCACCGGATTGAAGGACGGTGATATTATATGTCTGTTTCCCCCTATCGCGGGGGGGTGAAACCCTAATTAGTTCTTGGTACCATCCCGGGAGACCCGGCAACTTCTGGGAACCCGACCTTGCCGGGCTTGCCCGACTTAGTCGGCAAGCCGAAGTTGTCACCAAGAACTAATTTCTCTTTTATCAGAGATCGGGGATTGTCAATGTCAGGTGCCGTTCGGTTTATCCGGAGGGTGAATGTCGTCCTGAGTGTGCGCTTTTTTATCTTTTCCAACCGAGAACAGGGTGTAGCTGTCATTGATTTTTAAATAATAATATTTGCGCCCCCACGCATCCTCTATTATGTTTTTTTTGGTGATTCCTTTCTTTATCAACAATTCCTCAAGGGTTTCGGGATATTCACCGAACTCTCGCCTGTAAAGCTCCAGCGCGATCTCGACGTTTTTAAGGCCGTCCTTTGTGATAAGGACGTTTACATTGTCTTTTGGGGTGCTTGCCGGGCTGCAATTACTGAAGAACCCTAAAGCCGGGATAAGAATTGCGATCGAAAAAAAACATTTTTTTATTGTCCCAATCATTTTCATGATTCAAGCCCTGACCTTGAGGTTTGCAGGTGATATATATTTTCAAGCCTGTCCATTACAGTATTCCTGTTGTGGAGCAACGATTTTTCTCTGGATCTCATCCCAAATTTTATAATAAGTTCGGGGTCTTTTAAAAGAATTTTCAGTTTCCGGGTGCATGAGCCAAGGTCATTATTTTTAAACAAAAACCCGTTAACGTTTTCTTCCACCAGGTCCGCAAGCGCACCTTCATTGGTTGCCACGACCGGCAAATATGACGCCATTGCTTCAATTGTGGTTATTGACTGGCTTTCAGAGGGGGAAGGGTTGAAAAAAATGTCGCTGACACCGAGTATGTCCACCATTTCCTCGCTGTTGAGCCAGTCGTGCAGCAGGAAATTTTTTCTGTTTATAGCAGCAAAAGATTCCAGTTTTTTTTTCAATTTTCCTGCCCCGGCGGCTATAAACAGAAGATTATTGTCATACTGAAAATATTCAACGGTTTTTGTCAGCATATGTATGTTTTTTTCAGGATCCAGTCTCCCGATATATGTTACCAGCAGTTTATCTTCAGGGAAACGGTATTTTTTTAATATTGCCATCCTTTTTTCGTCATCAAGATGGCTGTATATCGGTGTTTCGATCCCGTTCGACAACACAATACCTTTTTTTTCTTCCAACCCGGCGGCAGTCAGTTTTTTATTCACAAAGTTTGAAGGGGAAAGAACGAGATCCATTTTCCCGTAGAAATTGACCATCATTCTCCATATCACTTTTTCAAGCCCGGGAGCCGCTACATTTTCACCAAACAGTTTGCTTGTTACATGCATCGGGACACCATGACATGTCGCAATTGTTTTTACGCTGTCCATCGGTTTTGCTTTGTAGACCGTTTTGCATAATGGTCCCCAGCCATTGAAATGAATGATATCGGGCTTAAAATTGATCATTTCCCTTTGGATGAAATTTTTACCAACAGCTAAAGATTTTAAAGCGTTATCACCGTGAAACAGCGGAAGGCTCCTTAGATAAGATACCCTGATGTTCACATTAACGGGTTTCTCGAGGTTATCAGTCACTTCAGACAGATCAGTGTGATGATTTTTAAAACCTTCAGGTGACGGAGCGATTATGGTTATTTCATGCCCCCTGTTTTTCATTGCCGAGGCCATGTTGATCACGGCTTTAGAATGGCCGGAAAAAGGCGGTGGGAAATTATCGGTTGCGAATAATATTTTCATAATCGAGGTACGATCGTTCTAAGAATGACATCCCTGCCAGCTCCTAATAATACAATTTGAAAATTCACTCTTTTAAAATTTATGTCTTTATATTATAGTATAATTAGTTCTTGGTGATTAATCACCAAGAACTAATTAGTCGCGATGAAACGGCTCAATAAAGAAATATATTCAAGAAAACTTTGAATCAACCGGCGCCGCAAAAGGGCGCCTGATTAAACGTTAAAGATTTTCACGACACATATACGGAAAGGTACCAGCATGAGAAAGATCATTTTTATACTGTTTTTTTTCCTTGCCGCGGCGTCACTTTTTGCTAAAAAGGATGTAGAAATAGAATTCTGGCACAGTCTGGGTTTTAACATAATCAGTAAAGTCACCCCTTTTTTCACGGTTTTCATCTCAGGTCTGCAGCCGGTTTAATTATCGGCAGGTTATTCGTTTAGG
>DRHN01000120.1 GCA_011049595.1 Spirochaetota bacterium
GTCGGTACCCCCGGGCCTCGGCTCCACCTCATCCTGAAAAGGGATATCTTCTCTTTTAGCGATATCACATATTTTTTTCGCAAGCGGCGGAAAAAAATTGGGGCCCTTTCCTATCACCGGTCCTTTGCCTGTGCTTATATCTACGGAATCGCCGACCGGGTCCGCGAAAGTGACATCACAGACAACAGCTATATCAGGGTCTACCGCGTAACCGCCGACCTTCGCGCCCCGCAAACCGACTTCTTCCTGTGAAGCGAAAAGAAGATAAACATCGTGATAGTTGATAGTTCTTTCCAAAAGAAGAGCAAATGAGATCAAAGTCAGCACACCTGCCTTGTTGTCAAACCCTGCGCCTGTATAATTGTTTCCAAGCAGCTCGCTGAAATGAGAATCCGGCAAAGCTGTATCACCTACAGCCACGGTTCTGCCGGCTTCCTCTTTTGATGAAAACCCGGCGTCAATAAAAAGTTTTTCCACAGGTTCCACGGTTGACAGATCTTCTTTTGTGCTGAGGTGCGGCGGCTTCATCCCTATTATCCCGTACAATTCCTGTCTTCCGAATATTCTGACACGTTTTCCGAACAGGGTCAGCGGATTGAGTCCCCCGATTCCTGTAAACCGCAGAATACCGTTTTCTTCGATCTTTGTGATCATCATCCCGATCTGATCCATATGCGCGTCAAACAGGATCTTTAATCTTTCCGGCCCTGTTCCTTTTTTAAATGCGCAGACATTTCCAAGTCTGTCCGTACGGATGTCATCGACCTTATCTTTGATGACCGAAACAACACGTTCGGAGATCTCGTCCTCGAATCCGGATACGGCAGACGTGCGAGAAATGTCCTCAACATATTTTTTCAGATCTTCCAAAGGCAGCGCTCCAGAGTATCCCCGGTAAAGCTTTCAATCGATAGTAATATTAATCTTATGATTCCAAATTGTCAATTATCTATTGACATAAGTAATACAAAGTAATACTTTTTATCAAGGCGCGTCGGCAGGTTTTTACAGGAAAGAAAGGGCTTTTAAAAAAACACAACAGACGACGGATATTTTTCATGGAAGGCAGAAAAAAGGACGGGAGAAAAAAACAGGAAATCATAACATTCAAGGTTGATGAACCTCTGGCAAAAGCTATGCTGGGTATTCAGAACCGATCCGAGTTCATCCGTTCTGCGATCCTTCTCGCCTTCGACAGCGTGTGTCCGCTTTGCAAAGGGGCAGGTATTCTCAATCAGGACCAGCACGAACACTGGGATTCCTTCGCGAAAAGCCACTTTTTTGAAAAATGTGATGAGTGCCACGCCTTCCATCTTGTTTGTAATTCTGAAAAAAAACATCGGGTCCACATCCGGAGCGCAGATGACGAGACTCATTAGAAAAAACTTTATAAAAAAGACCTTTATTACGGCTTTGTCCACAATTCTCGTGACAGCAGGATCGCTTTACGCCCGAAAGGATGAAAAACAGGCCGGGACCGGCACGGAGCTGAAAGTCTATGTGAGCATCCCCCCTTTGGCCTATTTTGTTGAAAGGATCGGTGCAAATCATGTATCCGTTGAAACTCTTATTGACGCTGGAAACGACCCTCATACTTATGAGCCGACGCCGAGAAAGATGATGGCGCTCGCCCAGACCGATGTATACTTCTCAACAGGCATGCCTTTTGAGAAACAGCTGCTCGATAAAATCAGAGGATCAAACCCCCGGCTTGTGATCATCGAAACTGATAAGGGAATAGAAAAAAGCGCAGCTTCCGGAATAAACAAACAAAATAATATCAAAGGAAATAAAAAAGGGCCAGGGCACGGCGAACGCGGGAGTGACCCGCATATCTGGCTTTCGCCTTATTTGATTAAAATTCAGGCTAAAAACATATTAAGAGGTCTTGCGAAATTAGATCCGGAAAACAGCGGGAGCTATGAAAAAAATTACAGATACTTTATCAGAGATCTTGATATTGTCCACGAGGAAATTAATAAATCTCTTGGTCCTTACAGCGGAAGATCATTCATGGTTTATCACCCCGCCTTCGGGCACTTTGCTGATGCCTACGGGCTGGTCCAGATAGCGATCGAGATCAAAGGGAGGGACCCATCTTCAAAACAGCTCGAGACAGTTATAAAACAGTCCGCGGAGCTTGATATAAACACGATCTTTATTGAACCGCAGTTCGACAGGAAAAACGCCCAGGTCGTCGCGGACAGCATAAACGCGAAAGTTATTTCCCTGGACCCTCTGCGAAAAAACGTGCTTGAGAATCTTGAAGTGATCGCAGAGGCCATTGAAACATCGTTTTAAAACAGTTTTCCGTGTAAATTAATATAATCAAGCAATAGGTATATCATTATGTCAAATTCAGATGTTATCATATTTGAGGATGTTTCATTTTCATACAACGGTTTCATTGCGCTTGAAGATGTAAACTTCAGGGTTAAAAAAGGAGATTTCGTATCTATCGTGGGGCCCAACGGTGGAGGGAAAACAACACTGATCAAGTTAATGCTGGGTCTTCTCAAGCCGGCCCGCGGTAAAATACATGTTTTCGGGGAACAGCCCGAGCATGTCCGTACACGGATAGGCTATATGCCGCAATCCGCGCAACTGGACCCCGATTTTCCTATTTCAGTTGTTAACGTAGCTCTCATGGGATGCCTCCATAAAAAGATCAGCGGATATTACTCAAAACAGGAAAAACAGGCAACTCAGGCAACGCTCGAAGAAGTAGGGATCCTCAATCTCGCCGGACGCCCATTTTCCGAGCTGTCCGGCGGGCAGCGTCAGCGTGTCCTGATAGCACGGGCTCTCGTGTGTAAACCGGACATCCTGCTGCTCGATGAACCTACGGCCAATGTCGATGCCGAAGTCGAGGAAAAACTTCACCGGATCCTTCGTAAATTGAATGAGCGTATGACTATTATTGTTGCGACCCATGATCTTGGATTTGTGTCCATGCTGGCCAGGAATGTTGTTTGCGTCAATCGGACAGTTGCGGTCCATCCCACTAGCGAGATCAACGGAAAAGTGATCCAGGAAATTTATAACAAAGATCTTCGCCTTGTGCGGCATGATAAATTATTAAACCATAATGCCGGACCTTAACGTGCCCGGTTAACTAACCGGTTGCAAATGGTAAGGAGCCGAATTTTGTCCCAATTCTTCAGCGCCCTCGGCAGCCCATATATGCCGTTTCTACGATACGCGTTAATAGCGGGGATACTCTCAAGCGTGGCTTTCGGTATTATCGGGACATACGTGGTGGTCCGGCGGATCAGCTACATTGCGGGGGCCATCGCCCATTCGGTGCTCGGTGGAATAGGAATAGGTTTATACCTTCAGAGTAAACCAGGCATGATCTGGTTCACCCCGATGCTCGGAGCGGTTATCGCGGCGCTTTTGTCCGCGATGTTGATAGGCTGTGTGAGCATGTACGGAAAACAGAGAGAAGATACGGTCATAGGTGCGATCTGGGCCATAGGCATGGCAACCGGGCTCCTGTTTCTTTCGAAAACACCGGGCTATGCAGACCCCATGAGCTATCTGTTCGGGAACATACTTCTCATTTCAAAGAATGATCTTTTCATAGTGGCCGGGCTGGATGTAGTTATTATCTGTCTTGGAGGTTTATTTTACAACAAATTTCTTGCTGTCTGTTTTGATGATGAATTCGCCCGCCTCAGAGGGATAAACGTGAGTTTTTATTACCTTCTTTTACTCGGCCTTACTGCCCTGACTGTAGTGCTTATGGTCCGAGTAGTCGGTATCGTTATGGTAATTGCACTTTTAACTCTGCCCGCGGCGATTGCCGGATTGTTTTCAAGGTACCTCTGGCAGATGATGGTGATTTCAAGCCTGCTGAGCATGGTGTTTACAGCAGCAGGGCTGGGATTCAGCTATTATTATGATCTGCCGGCGGGGTCTAATATCATCCTGCTAGCGGGTGGGGCATACGCCCTTGCAGTTCCCCTGGGTCATCTGTTAAAACGCAAACCGGGACATAAAATGTAGATCTATTTGTTATGCGGCAAGATCCTGTGATCTTACTATTGTTACACCGGCCAGTTTCATGTCATCGACCGCTTTTTTTACGTTTCCCTGCGGAACGTCGACACCGCGCGTGGCGTCAATTATCAAACTTGTATTAAATCCGGTTTTAACCGAATCGATCGCAGAATAAAAAACACAGTAATCCGTAGCGAGACCGCAAATGTAGTTTTCAGATACTCCGAGACCTTTCAGATAATATTCAAGCCCGGTTGCTGTTTTTCTGTCATTTTCATAAAACGCGGAGTAGGAGTCCCACAAAGGATCGGTCCCTTTTCGGAGTATGATATCAAAATATTTGTCGTCAAGGCCCGGATGGAAATCGGCCCCCTTTGTTCCCTGCACACAGTGGTCCGGCCATAGCACCTGATTGACACCATTCACGTCGACACTGTCAAATACTTTCATGCCCGGGTGGTTTGAAGCAAAAGAAACATGGTCTTTCGGGTGCCAGTCCATTGTGGCTATGACTTTAGAGAACCTGTTAACTATTCCGTTGATAACAGGCACAACGATATCACCGTCTTTTACCTCGAGCTTTCCTCCCGGGCAAAAATCATTCTGAACATCAAGCACAAGAAGAACAGCCTTATCCAGCTTAACAACCATATGATCCCCTGGAATAAACGATATTCCCCACTATTAAAGTTGTCAACTTTTTAAAAAAAAAGAGGGGAATCTGTTCCCCTCTTATTTCTCAATAATTATTTCATTGGACTGTTTTTATTTAATAAAAAACAGCTGCATCTTTTTTCTTAAACCGAATACAAACAAACCTGATTTTGAATTGAGCGCGAACCGCACATTATTGTTCACCTGTTTCCGCTCAACCGATTACAAAAGGCTATTGACGATCTCTGTTGCCGATGCAGCGTCCGGAGCGTATCCGTCAGCACCGATCTCATCAGCGTAGCTTTGTGTTAACGGAGCGCCGCCGACTACAACCTTTGCCTTGCAGTCTTTATTTTTTGCAAGCTCAATAACACTTTTCATGTTGACCATTGTGGTCGTGAGAAGTGCGCTCAAGCCTATTACATCAGCATCTTCATCTATCGCAGACTGCACAAACTTTTCCGCGGTTATGTCTACTCCCAGGTCAACGACCTTCCATCCGGTGCCTTTTAACATCATGGACACAAGATTCTTACCGATATCATGAAGGTCTCCTTTGACGGTACCTACAATGAAGACACCCCTCGCCTTTATACCGGCTTTTGCCAGAAGAGGCTCGATTATGTCCATGCCTGCCGACATCGCGCGCGCGCTTACAAGAACTTCCGGGACATATATTTCGCAATTCTTAAACCGGGCACCCACAACTTCCATTCCTGAAATCAATCCTTCATCAAGAACTTGCTTGGGACCCGTTCCTCCATCGACAGCACTTTGCACAAGATCTGTTACTTTATCCCTATCTCCCGCGATCAATGCCTCAGCAATACCCTTAAAATCAGCCATCAAAGCACCTCCATAATTAGTGTTTTAGATATTATATCAAATAATGAAAAATGAGTCAAACAATATCATATTATTAAATGTAAAAAAATTTCAAAAAACGTTATCATAAAATAGTTTTTTCTTGACCTGGAAGATGTTTTTTTTTATAATTCTAGTAACTGAAAAAGCATAACAAAAAAATTAACGGGTTATGCCCTAGGTGAAAGCCATCCAGGCCCGTAGAGGTTTGGCGGCTTTTTTTTTGCTTTAAGGAGCCGAGGAATTTTGTCATAAAAACTATTCTCCAGCCGTACAGGGGGGTCATATGAATGCTCAACTTCTTATATTGTTAAGTTATTTATTGCTGACACTGTTTATAGGTCTGATTTTCAGCAAAAAATCGAAAAAAAATAAAGTGGAGTTTTTTCTAGCGGGCAGGAACCTGACGAAACCGCTCCTGTTTTTTACAATGGCTGCCACTAATTTCAGCGCTTTTACGATCTTCGGTTTTTCCGGGGCCGGGTACAGGATAGGATACGCATTTTATCCTGTCATGGGTTTCGGAACAGGTTTTATGGCTCTTTCGTTTCATATAATCGGCAGCAAGATCCTTGTCCTTTCAAAAAAACGGAATTACATCACCCCTTCGGATTTCGTGTATGACAGGTACAATTCACTCTTCCTGAAAAGGTTGTTCTCCGCCGTGATGGTGATCTTTACCCTTCCCTATATCGCGATCCAGGCAATAGCAAGCGGAAAATCCATAAACTCCCTTATTGGTATCCCGTATTATTACGGCGCGGTTCTGGTGACAGTGTTTATCATTGCCTACGTGTCCATGGGCGGTCTCAGGTCGATCGTGTGGACCGATTTTATTCAGGGAATAATGATGGTCGCATTCACTCTTACAGCGTTCATTATCATCGCCCACAAAAGCGGGGGGTTCGTCGCAACCCACAATAAAATCAATATGGCCATCCCATCATTATTTTCACGCCCGGGAAACAACAATGCCATGGGGTTCGGTGTCTGGTTCGGGTACATGTTTCTGTGGTTCTTCGCTGACCCGATGTTCCCGCAGCTTTTTCAGCGTTTTATGATGGCAAAAGATGAAAAATCGCTAAAAACCACTATTGTCCTTTACCCCATTATCACTACATTTCTGTTCTTCCTGACGGTCTCCATTGGTGTAATGGGACGGTTGACCTTTCCGCTTCTTACTCCGGACAAAACAGATGCGATATTTCCGATGCTGCTCGGGCAATATGCCGGCACATTCCTCAGCACGCTGCTGCTGACAGGAAGTATAGCCGCGCTCATGTCCACAATGGACTCACAGCTTCTGACCCTGACGTCAATGATCACGACTGATTTTTTCAAAATAAAGAAAAATGAAATTCTCAAGGAAAAGCTCACCTTAATCGGACTCGGTGTGCTCGGGCTTATTATCGCCATAAAACCGCCTCAGACCATTCTTGATTTTGTCAGCAAAACAACTTTCAACGGACTCAGCGTGCTCGCGCCGGCCGTAATCGGCGGCCTGTACTGGAAAAAAGCAAACAAGTACGGGGCGGTTTCAAGCATTATTGTGGGGGAAGGTCTGGTCCTGGCATACTACTTCAAGTTTATTTCCACCCCCGGTATTCATTCCATCGTGCCCATAATGATCGCAACCGGTGTTGTTTTTGTTTTAGCCAGCTTTTTTACAACTTCCCGTAAGGAAAATACCGGAATAGTTTTCCAGATAAAGAAAACCAGTCTACAGTGGGCCCCTGTGTTCCTGACCCTCTTCATCCTTGGAAACGACTTCTGGGCATGGGGAAGAAAGCCAGTGATAGTTGCAGGTCTTCCGATATGGATCTGGTACTATTTCGGTTTGGGTATATTGCTCTCTATTACTTTTAAACTTTTTTTCAAATACACAGAAACGCACTGACGCGGATTTTCTTTTATACCGCTGTCAGTTCCTTCTAACAGCGTTTTATTGTGTTCATGGTGTTTTGCCCGTTGATCCCGCGAAGTATTATGTACAAATATTTTCTTTTGCCACGATTTCTCATCGTTCAATAAAATGTCCTCTTTCTTTGTTTTTTTTTTCAAAAGAGGGTATATTAAATTGTATCGTTTCAAAGACAAATAACTCTAGAGTTAAAACCCTATTACGATATCGGAAGTAACAATGGAAAAAAATGTCTTCATAATCGATTCAGATGAATACAACACCTCGAAAATCGATGAATATCTAAAATTCCTGGGTTGTGAAACCGTAACAACAAAAAACGGGCAATTCGGGCTTGCAAGAATGAGAAACCAAAAACCTGATCTCATAGTCATATCGGACACGCTTAACGATATTGAAGTTGAAGTTTTCCTTGAAAGAAAATCAAAAATGATCGGCGTGGAAAAGGTTCCGGTGTTTGTGATGGTCAAACAGGAAGATGCCCAGCGGGCGAAACTCCTCATCAGCAAAGGTGCTAAAGACATCATCAGTAAACCTATTGTTCTGGACCGGTTCAGAAAAAAACTGCTTCCTCTATTAAACGAACCCGACACTTCCAGAGAAAAGCACCTCATATCCGAAGTTTTCGTGCGGGACGGCATAATTGTCATTGAAATAGGCGGTTACCCGGTGTCTCATGAGATCCTCTCCCTGAAACATGTCATACTTGACACGGCAAGGGCCGACCAGACACTGACCAAGAGGTTTTATGTCATCATATACAGCCTCGAGGATGAGAACATTCCTCAACCCGTTTTTGACAGCCTTTTTGACTTTGTGTCACACTTCCCCGGAATGCCGAACACAAACGTTAAGATACTTACATCAAATGATTACATAAAAGGGATGCTCGAAAAAAGCATCACTGCTCACAAGTTAGAGATAGTTGATAATTACATCAGCGGGCTCAACAAATTAAAAGATCTTTATCTCGAACAATCCGGAAGTGAAATTTTGGTGGATTTCCTTAAACCGAACATCACCCTCTACAAAAGTGTATATGATCAAAAAGGCGGACTTGTAAAAAAAGAGGGCTCGGCATTTACCGCTGAAGAGCTGAAGAAGCTTGTGGACAACGGGGTTAAAAAGCTCTTCTATACCCGGGCCGCGAAAATCGGTGACGATCAGCAGATTTCCGCTGATGAAGATGTAGATCTTGTGATGGATGCAATACAGGTCACTGGAGTTGTGATTCCGCAGGATCTGTCCGACCTGAGTCTCGAAGCTAAATCAGGCAGACTTTCTTTTACAAATATATTAATATCAAACAGTGACCCCGGTGAATTGGGTATACTATGTAACTTTTTTTCAGACAGAGGATTTCCGGTTGACCGAACGTTAAGTTCAAAGGAAGCAATACAGCAGGCCGCGAAAAAAACTTACAAGTACATTATTGTTGACCTTGACCTTGATAACGGTAACGGTTTAAACCTGGTTCAAAGTTTAAAAATTCAAAGCTCGACAAAAAACGCCAGGTTTATCGTAACCGGACGTAATGTAACCCAGGAAAGTGTAAGTAAAGCTGTACAGCTCGGTGTTAAGGGATTTTTAAAAAGCCCCTTCGACCCTGAACAGCTTTCAAAGCTGATAAAATAAACCCTCGTTTCAATCAGTACACTTATTTGATAACCATTTCAATGAAAATTTCAATAATCGCCGCGCTTTCAGAAAACAGGTTAATCGGTTTAAACAATCGGCTTCCCTGGCACATACCTGAAGATTTGAAATGGTTTAAAAAAACTACCATGGGCCATCCGGTTATCATGGGCAGAAAGACCTTTGAATCCCTGCAAAGGCCCCTTCCGGGAAGGAAAAATATCGTCTTATCCACACGGATAAATTACAAAGCAAGCGGTGCGTTTGTATGCCGCTCCATTGATGAAGCGATAAAAATATTAAAAGACGGGGATGAAAAAGAAATATTCATAATCGGCGGGGGACAGGTCTTTAAAAAAACATTACCACGCGCGGACCGGATATACATCACCATCATTCATAAAGAGATCGAAGGCGATACTTTTTTTCCGGTAATCCCGGAAGATATGTTTAAAAAAGTTTTCCGGGAGGCCCATTTTGAGAGGAGGCCCGGCAACATTCCGGAGGATATAACTTTTTCCTTTGAAATACTTGACCGGGTGAAATGAAGGAAATGGGAGGCGTTTAATCTTTAATGAGCCTGATCAATTCGGTAAGGGCTTCCCCAATATAATCTGAATTCGGGCATTCAGTTATAACTTTTCTGTAATACTGCAATGCTTCCTCTTCTTCGCCATCCAGGTACAAGTTTCTGGCTGTTTGCAGATACCTGGCGGCATTTGTGTTATGTTCACGTTTTAAATCATTTTCGATGGACGGCGCCATGGCGGCGCGCATTTTATTTATGAGGTATTCTTTGTCAAAGGGGGGGGAATCAAAAATTAAAAGATTTTCATATATCTTTACTGCCCTGGCATAGTCCTTTTGGGCCTCCAATTCAGCTGCTTTATCAACAAGGTCTTTTATTCGGTTTTTCAACGACAACTCACTCTCGATTTCCCAGGAAATATTGATATTTTCCTGCACAACATTCCGCAACCCGGCAAGCAGAGGTTGTATAAAATCATCATTATTAAATGCATCCAGATGTGTAAGTACTTCGCTGTAATCTTCGTTGAAATAAGCCATTTTTATCTCGGCAAACACAGTTTCTTGTTCGATGAGATCAAGTCTTCTTTTGTATTCTTTCAACACTGTCAACAGACTGATCAGAAGGTTCTTATGCACAGTTTCTGTATTCTCAAAATCCAAATCAAGAAGATCACCTAAAACCGCGGCTGCCCCATCATATTCCTGATTATCAATCAAAAACAACGCTCTTTCCAGCATGTCCTTTTTCGCTTCCGTAACAAAAAACAAATCCTCATAGGCGAGATCTCCTGCCGTCTCCTCATTTTTAAAATTTTTTATAAACATGGTGAACTCATTGATCTCACGCCAGTATTCTTTCCTCTTTTCCTCCAGCCTCACCTTTTTCGATTCCAATATTTCCAGATAAGTTTCCTGTCTGCTCTTAATCTCTTTGGCGAACCTGCTCTTACTCCGTTTTAGATATTCAAAAGTTTCCAGCTGTTCTTTTTCTTTTTTCTTACTTATAATCGATATATTTTTTTCAAAAAGTTTTATTTTCTCATCTATGGAGCCCATGAACAGGTTTTTTTCTATTCCAAGACGCGCCAACTCGCCTTCAACATCTTCAAGGTCTGCTTTTTTTTTCTGTAATAGTCTGAAGGCATCGTTCAATCCCGATTCTTTGGAAGCGCCTGATAAATAAGAGGTTACATACCTTTCTTCTTCATTTGAATGCTGATTCACATCAAAAATAGACATTTTGCCTGCAAGTTCCGTAAAAGGGTGTATGTAGTTTACAAGCGAGAAGAGAAATACAATTGAAACTGCAAAAAATAATACTGAAAATACACCTTTATAGATCCCGTTATTCTTATGACCCCTAGGCTTACTTTCCCCTTGACGAATTTTCTGCTCATGCTTCATTGACATATATCCCGCGCCTTTTTATATTTATCGGTATTCATTAAAACTCTTTGAATCATTAATTTCTTGAAAATCCGGCCAATATTATTTATTATTAGTAAATATTGCCGGTCATTAGTTGCTTTTAATTTAACCAATAAAAAAATATTACGGGGGGTGAGCATGTCAGCAATTGATAGTATCATCGCAAGAGAAATACTTGATTCAAGAGGAAATCCCACGGTAGAAGTAGATATGATCCTCGAAACCGGTGCTTTCGGCAGAGCGGCTGTTCCATCGGGCGCATCGACAGGCGAGTATGAAGCTGTTGAGCTTCGTGACGGCGATAAAAACCGCTATCTGGGTAAAGGAGTTCAGAAAGCGTGCGAAAACATCAACGACGTGATAGCTCCCGAACTTTTGGGCTCCGATTCGACCCTGCAGGTAGATATCGATAATATCATGCTGGAGCTTGACGGCACAAAAAATAAAGCGAAACTTGGGGCCAACGCGATACTGGCGGTTTCCATGGCATGCGCGAAGGCAACAGCTGCGGACCTCGGTCTTTCTCTCTACAGATACCTCGGGGGCGTAAACGCAAAGGAACTGCCTGTGCCGATGATGAACATACTCAACGGCGGGCAGCACGCCGACAACAATGTTGATCTGCAGGAGTTCATGGTCGCTCCGGCAGGTGCACAAAGCTTCAAGGAAGCGCTAAGGATGGGCGCGGAAGTGTTCCACGCGCTTAAAAATATCCTCAAAGGCATGGGTATGAACACCGCGGTCGGCGACGAAGGCGGGTACGCGCCGAACCTCGGATCAAATGAAGAAGCGCTGCAGGTGATAATGAAGGCAATAGAGAAAGCAGGGTACAAACCCGGAAATGATATTTTTATATGCCTTGACCCGGCCGCGAGCTCATTTTACGAAAATGGAAAATATAATCTGAAAGCTGAAAAAACCCCTTTAAAAAATTCAGAAGAGCTCGTCGATTTTTACGGAGATCTAATCAGTAAATACCCGATTATTTCTATTGAGGACGGTCTCGCGGAAGATGACTGGGACGGGTTTAAGCTGATGACCCGAAAGCTCGGCAGCAAGATCCAGATTGTCGGTGACGACCTGTTTGTAACAAATACAGAAAGGCTGAAAATCGGTATCCAGGAGAATGCCGCTAATTCTATACTTATAAAATTAAATCAGATAGGGACCGTCACCGAGACCATTGAGGCAATTGAAATGGCAAAAAGAGCAGGGTTTACTGCAGTTGTGTCCCACCGGTCCGGCGAAACCGAGGATTCTTTTATTGCTGATTTTGTTGTTGCAATGAACACGGGCCAGATAAAAACAGGATCAGCCAGCAGGTCGGAAAGAATAGCAAAATATAACCAGCTTCTCAGGATAGAAGAGGAGCTCGGAGATTCTGCGGTCTTTAAAGGGAAATCTGTTTATTATAGTATAAGGTGAAATATTCTCAGCAGATCCGGGGCAGCTGGTTCCCAATCGGCATTGTCAATACTCTATTCGTCCCATAGGGGGTTTTGAGGGTCAATCTTGCCTTCCCCGCGTGCACATTGCCGATCGGTATGCTTTCTTTAAAACCCGGGACACTGCGCATTGCTTCAAGACATGCCCCGGCTTTTTCATCTGACACGATTATTAACATTTTGCCTTCGTTTGCCATCATAAACGGGTCCATCCCGAGAATCTCGCAGACGCTGTCGACCTGCTCCAGTACCGGTATCTTTTCCTCGTCAAGAGTGACCCCGTATCCGGAACTCTCCACAAGTTCAGCAAGCACTGAAACGATCCCGCCCCTGGTTGGGTCCCTGGCGCATTTTACATCAGGGACCGCCCCCAGAACACTCTCCATCAGCGAATAAAGCGGTGCGCAGTCAGATTTTATCTCTCCTCCCAGAGTAAAATCATTTCTCGCGCATATTATTGAAGCCTCGTGGCTGCCTACCGGTCCGTTGATCAAAACGACATCTCCCGGCTCAATTCGCTCCGGCGTCAGGTCGATTCCGTCAGGTACCGTCCCGATCCCTGTTGTATTCACATATACGCCGTCTCCCCGGCCCTTTTCAACTACCTTTGTATCTCCTGTAATAAGAGGGACAGGGACGCTGTCTGCTGTTTTTTTCATCGATAACAATATTTTTTCCAGGCTCTCAAACGAAAATCCCTCTTCGATAATAAACCCGACTGAAAGAGCAACAGGCTTTGCCCCCGCGGTGGCAAGATCATTGACGGTTCCGCACACGGCGAGTTTTCCGATATCGCCCCCGGGAAAAAAAAGGGGTGTAACTACATAACTGTCAGTGGTCATGACCATTCGGTTTCCTGTTTCAGAAAGCGCTGAAGTGTCCCCCAGACGGCCAAGCTCTGAGTTATCAAACACTGGAACAATGATCTTTTCTATGAGATCTCGTGTCAGCCGCCCTCCGCTTCCATGAGCAAGAAGAACCTTTTCACTTTTCATACAGCTTCTCCGAAATGCGTACAATCCACATTTTTGATCAGGAAAATTCCCGGGACATAAAGCGCCGAAATTGGTATTCCTGTATTACTGCTTAATATAACGATTCAGTGTTGCCTGCCCCGTTTATCCATCATCCACGCCATACTTGTAATAGGCCGCGCAGGACCCTTCGGAGGATACCATACAGGGGCCTACCGGTGATTCAGGCCTGCACCTTTTCCCGAAAAGGCCGCATTCCGTCGGGGCCATAATACCTTTCAGTACTTCCGGGCACCTGCACCCTGGGGGGTCCGGCACGCTCGACAGCTCGATCTGAAATTTTTTCAGCGCGTCAAATCGAATAAACTTCTTTCTCAATACGAGACCGCTTCCCGGTATGCTGCCGATGCCTCTCCACTCAGCCGTAACAGGTTTAAACACCCGGTTCATTGCCTCCATAGCGTTGACGTTTCCTTTTTCTGTCACGACTCTTCCGTAAGCGTTTGCTACTCCCGCAGTTTTGTTCGAAACACGCTCGACAAGTTCACTTATGGCAAGCAGTATATCGACAGGCTCGAAACCCGCAACCACACAGGGTAAACCGTATTTGTCGGCAATTACACGGTAGGCGCCGTACCCGATGACCACACTCACGTGACCGGGACAGATAAATCCATCGATCTCTGTCTCTCCGGAACCGCAAAGCGCATCCATGGCAGGTATCACGAGTCTGTTGGCCACCAGATAAAATATATTCGAAAGCTCTCTGTTACCGGCTTCCAGAACAGACAGCGCAATGCCCGGTGTAGTCGTCTCAAAACCCACACTGATAAATATAAAGTTTTTATCCTTTTCTTTTTTCGCCATCTCGAGCATATCGAACACAGAATACAGCACCCTTACATCCGCGCCTTCGGCTTTGCACACTTCCAGAGTTTTTTCCGATCCGGGCACGCGCAGCATGTCGCCGAAAGTCACAATCACATTTCCGGGTATTTCCGATATTGCCATGGCCGCGTTTATAATTGAAACGGGAGTCACACAAACCGGACATCCCGGGCCCGAGATCAATTTGAGGCCGTCAGGCATCAGATCCCTCAGACCGTAACGGGCAATAGCCATGGTATGAGTACCGCACACTTCCATCAATTTACGGCTGCCTCCGGGATACAGGCGCTTTATTTTTTCCGTTACGGCTTTTACGTTGTTTTTATTTCTAAAGGGTTCCTGTTTATGCACGGTATTCACTCCGGTACGACTTCTTCATAACTGAACAGCTCGTCCAGGATAGCCATTGTTTTTTTGGCCTCCTCCTCATCCACAACCTGGATCGCGAACCCGGCGTGAAGCAGGACATAGTCCCCGGGCTTTACTTCCGGGACAAACTGGATACCCACTTCCCTTTTTATCCCGCCAAGCTCGGCAATCCCGGTCGGGCCATCAACCGATAATAGTTTTGCAGGCACAGCTAAACACATGATTGACTCCTTCTATTGTACCTGATGCGGACAAGCCGCAATCTTTCAACTTCGGGCTTGCCCGGCTTAATAGAATTTTCTTGCCGAAAAAACAAGAAAATTGGTGTTAAGGTACTAATCAAATGATTTTACTCAGCGCTACGACTCCCTGTCCGAGCGATATACCTCCGTCATTAGGAGGGACAAATCTGTTTAAAAATACAGAAAACCCCCTCTCTTCCAGCTGATCCTTAAAATGCTCGAGTATAAGCCTGTTTTGAAAAACCCCCCCGGAAAGCGTAACTTTTTTTATACCTGTCATCTTTTTTATTTTTCCACACATCTCCACACCGGACAAAACGATCGTGGAATGAAATTTTCGGGATATCCTCTGTGCAGACTCTCCGTTTTTTAAATCTTTCACGATCTCAACGATTGTCGGCTCAAAATGAACCGCACGCTCTGCGTCGATTTCATACCAATAAGGTGACGTCAGGTCCTTCAAATCCCCTGCTTCTTTTTCAAGGAGGATCGCCCCCTGTGCATCGTAGGAAGGCCTTTTACAAAGACCGATAAGAGCTGAAACCGCGTCGAACAGTCTGCCGCAGGAAGATGTAAGCGGGCAGTTAATACCGGAATCGATCATTTTCCCGATCATCTGGAGACGCGGTTTTTCAAAGGCATCTATAAAATCAAAACCCGGAATACACGTTAAAGACCCGTACGCCGATATCAGATAAGATAATCCCATCCTGTCGGTTTCAAGAACACTCTTTTCTCCACCCGGCATCGGCACCGGTGTGTAATATCCGGCCCGTTCGTAATTTTTCCGGTCCGCTATTAAAAATTCCCCTCCCCATATAGTCCCGTCCGGACCATACCCGGTTCCGTCGAGGGCGACACCGATCACTTTTTCAGTTATTCTGTTCTCGGCAAGAACAGAAGCTATATGCGCGTGATGGTGCTGGATGTAGTAAAGCGGCAGGTTGTTTTTTCTCGACAGATCCTCGGCATATCGCGTGCTGACGTAATCCGGATGCAGATCACACGCTATCGCATCGAGTTCTACACGAAACATCTTGAGAAAATCCTCGATCCCTTCGGTGTACGCGTCCACACTCTTTTCATTGACAAGATTACCGATATGGTGGCTCATATATGCATTACCGTCCTTGAGCACACAGAATGTGTTTTTTTCAGAAGGTCCCGCCGCAAGGACCTGGGATTTAAAAGGACCGATGGGAAGCGCACGCGGGACATATCCCCGCGACCTTCTTACAGGGACGGTATTTCCCCGCACAAGAGCTACTACAGAATCGTCACAAGGACGCACGATCTCCCTGTTATGGATCAGGAACGCGTCGGCGATCGTGCTCAGGCTGCGGATCGCGTCCTCATCGCGAAAAACAAGAGGTTCTTCTGAAATGTTCGCACTCGTCATGACCAATATTTGAGGGCCCTCTCTCAACAATATATGGTGAAGCGGTGTGTAGGGAAGCATTATCCCCAGCCAGTCGGTATCGGGCGCGACATCGTTTGAAAGAGATGCAGCAACGGCCGATTTTTTCAGCAAAACAATGGGGCTTTCGAAAGAGGTCAAAAGATTTTCGGCTTTTTTGTCAATAACACAAAAATCTTTAGCCGTACCTATATCACGGGCCATTAGCGCAAAAGGTTTTCCGGGTCTTCTTTTTCTTTTTCGTAGACGTTTTACCGCTTTAGCCATAACAGGGTTGACCGCGAGATGATAACCCCCCAGACCTTTTACAGCTACAACGTTCCCTTTTAATAAAAGTTCTGAGGCTTTTTTTACCGGGTCCCCGGCTATTTCTTCACCGGCGGCTGAAATGAGCCTCAAACCTGGACCGCACACAGGACAGGCGTTTGGCTGTGCGTGATAACGCCTGTCGGCCGGGTCTTTATACTCGGATAAACATTCAGGGCACAGCCGGAATGATCTCATGCTCGTGTTCTTACGATCATACGGGATAGAACGGATTATGGTAAACCGGGGTCCGCAGTTTGTGCAGTTTGTGAATGGGTACAGGAAACGCCGGTCTTCTTTGTCAAAAACTTCCGCGAGGCAATCGGGGCAGGCTGAAATATCAGGAGAAACTGGTGTGAAACCGCTATTTTTTTCTTTACTTTCGATAATAGTAAAATCGCTGTAACCGAAGGGATTACAAAAAGAAATGGAACTTTTGTGGATTTCAGCCAAAACCGGAGGGTTTTCTTTTACGGTGCAAAAAAAACCTTCTATATCTTTCCTGGTACCATCGATCCTTATCAAAACACCGTTGTCGGTATTCTGCACAGAACCTTTCAGATCGACATCGCGCACACACCTGTACACAAACGGACGGAACCCGACGCCCTGCACAATGCCCGAATACCGGATCACGGCGCCGACTATTGGTTCATTTCCCATTTTTAGTGAAGCCTTTGTGTAACCCAATCGAGGAGTTTTTCAAAACCGCTGCCGTGGGCCGCTGAAACCAATAACATATCCGCCCCGGGGTTGATCTTTCTCATTCCCCGCTTAAAAACATCCATATTGAAATTCGTGTGATCCATTAAATCTGTTTTATTTATAAGGACAAGATCTCCGGTTTTAAATATAGAAGGGTACTTTTCAGGTTTGTCGTCCCCCTCGGCAGTGCTCGAAACAATTATCCTCCCGGTTTCTCCCAATTTGTAACCCGACGGACAGACGAGATTGCCCACGTTTTCAATAAATAGAAGAGAAATTTTGTCCAGGTCGATAGCATCAAGCGCGGCCCGGATCATGGCGGCATCAAGGTGACAGGCGCCGTTTGTGTTGATCTGGGTAGTTTGCGCACCGGTTTTCGCAATCCTTTCAGCGTCATTGGAAGTTGCGAGGTCCCCTTCAATAACCGCAGCTTTAACCGTATCGGGAAGCATCGGGATCAAACGTTCCAATATGGACGTTTTTCCCGACCCCGGTGATCCCATAATATTCCAGGAAACCACAGCCTTCTGCTTTAAGAAATCTTTTATATCTCTTGCCAACAGATCGTTGGCTTTTAAAATATCGGACATAACATTTACTTTCATGTTTTCTTCCTTAAAACGTCATATCCATACCGGATATAATGCCGGTATTTCAGATGGGCGTGTTATTCTCCCTCAAATGAATCTATTTCCAGTTCAGATCCGCCTTCTATGCTCATTTCTTCACTGCCGCATTTTTTACAATTTTCGCTGTATTCGCCGGAACAGAAACCGCACTCCTGGCAAACATATTTCGGGGATACTTTTTCTATTTTCAAATCAGCATTTTCGGTTATTTTTCCTTCGGAAAGCACACCAAAAGCAAATTCGAGAGAATCCGGAAAGATACCGGAAAATTCTCCTATCCGAAGATTTACACTGCTGATCTTATTGATCCCTGCATTTTCAGCGTACCTGTAAATTATATCGAGAAGTTCCTCAGCAATTGATAACTCGTGCATTGTATATATCTTTTAATAGTTCCATAATCCCACGAAGAACTTAATATCCATGTTTTGAACGGTCAAGGGAAACAGGCCGGAACTGCAAAAGCGACCGGTCAAGTGTTCAACAGGAGCCGCTTAACATGAAACATCGATTTGATCCTCCCACCGGATATCCGCGGTGATAAATGACGGCAGCGCCATTAAAACGCCTTTCTGTCCCCCGATCCTGTTTGTAAGATCTCTCAATTGCTTTTCCATCCCCTTTACAACGATAACTTCCAGGCAGTAATCATGCGTTATGTGCACATGATTTGAAAATAGTATGTTGCGCTGAAAGCTGTGCTCAATTTCCGTCAGGTTTTCAGAAAGGTTCTTGAAATGATGATTATAGATTATCGTAACTGTCCCCATCACTTCTTTGGATTTGAAACCCTTTTCTAAAGACAGTTTTTCCCTGATGAGATCACGGATCGCTTCGCTTCTATTATTAAATCCGTGCTCCTGAATAAATTGATCGAAAATATCACAAAGATCCTTTTCCATTGAAACACCGAAACGCACCAAACTGGACATAACGCTTACTCCAATGTGCCTGACGGGATTATTGTACCGCACACGATAAGGTTCAGAGGTGGAGAAACTGAAGAATGTTCTCCCTGGGCGCCGCGCCAACGATCCTGTCCGCTTCTTTTCCTTCATGGAAAAGAATTATTGTGGGTATACCCTGTACATTGTATTGGGCGGAGAGCCTCGGGTTTTCTTCAGAGTTGACCTTTACTACCTTGATCTTCCCACGATACTTGCCGGCAATTTCATCAAGTATCGGACTTACTATCCTGCATGGGCCGCACCAGGGTGCCCAGAAATCTACCACTGTAGGGATAGTTTCCCTGAGCACTTCTTCGGAAAACTCTCTTTCATTGATATTTACCGCTTTGTCCGGAATTTCCAGCTGAGATTTACATTTCCCGCAGTGAGGTAAAAAATTTATCTTGTCAAGCTGGATTCTGTTTCTGGCAGCGCATGCCCTGCATATTATTATAGCTTTATTGTTCATCTGCCAATCTCACGCCAAGATATACGTTTAATGTATTAATATATTTTTAAAATGAAAAGCGGATTCTTAAACCTTTGACAAGGATTAAAGTGCATTATTTTCTATATTTAATAGATTTTACGGGATACAGACCCATGGCAGAAAGAAAAACCCATTCAGCAATAGGATGTTGACATAACTATTTATCTATAATATAATTAGTTCGTAATGCTACTTTGGGCTTGTCCGGATTATTTAGTATTTTCAATTTAACAAATTATTTTTAAGATTAGTAATTATGAAAATATAAACATTTAAATTGAACTAATTAGTTAATTGCAACAATTTTCACCGGCAATTAATGCAATAAAAAAATTGGTCTTACCCGATGTTAAAAAAAACTTCCAGTTTCATTGTACGTCACAGAACAGTTATTATTGTCCTGACAATCGCCCTCACGATTCTTTTTGGCTATTTTGTCAGAAAAGTGAAGATGTCTTCGGACCTGATAAGCCTCGCTCCGGAAGACAATCCGGACCTTATCGCGCTCAGGAAGACCCTGGAGAAATTCGGCTCCTCCACTTTTATCATGATAAGCGTAAAAGCGGACGATGCCTATTCGCTGTCGACCCTGACAAAGATAAAAAATATTTCCGAAGCGATCAAAAAACTCCCGGAAGTAGCCGAAGTACTCGACCCGCTGAACGCAACCATATTTAAATATCTTTTTGGAGCGTTGGTCATTAAAAAGAGCCTTCCCAGGGGCGAAATACCTCAGTCACTGGATAAGATCGAAACATTCAAAAAAGAAATGCTCTCCGAGCCGATTCTCAAAAATGTTGTGGTATCTGAAAATGGTGAGTCCCTCGCGATCTATATCCGGCTGAAGGACGATCACAACAGCGAGTTTCTTTGGAAAAAGCTCATAGAAATTGTAGAGCCCTATCAGGGACCTGAGAAGTTCTACATGAGCGGCAGACCGATAATAGAAAGCTGGGTAAAGGAGTATCTGAAAAAGGATTCAATAAGGCTCGCTGTACCTATCCTTATCCTGGTGATAATCGTGCTTTTTATCAATTTTAAATCGGCCAGGGGTATTTTTCTGCCCATATCCATCATGCTCGGAAGCATCATATGGACACTCGGGCTCATGGGTATTTTTAATAAGACCATCACAATGGTGGGCGTGATGCTCCCCACTCTGATACTTGTAATAAGCAGCTCCTATAGTATACATTTCCTCAACCAGTACTTTAAGGACATACACTACGATTCCAATAAAAAAAGGAGCATCGAAAAATCCATAAACAATATCGGCAAGACTATATTCCTCGCTGCCCTTACAACTATGGCAGGGTTTGCGGCCCTGACTATCAATAAAATAAAACCGATGAGGGAGCTTGGTATCTTTGTTTTGATCGGTGTATTTTTTTCAATGATTTTAAGCCTTACATTTCTTCCGGGTTTGCTTACTGTCCTTAAAAAACCGAAAGGAATGCTTCAGGCTTCCAGAGAAGGGAGCAGGACAAACATCTTCTTTGATCATCTGGGAGAGATCATTATAAAAAGATGGATAATAATTTTAGTATTAGCCCTGGCCATAAGTGTATGGTCGTGTCTCGGAATAGCTAAAATAAGTGTTGACACAAGCTGGGAGAGATGGTTTAAAAAGAATTCCGAGATCCTTACAGCCCAGAAGTTTATCAAGTCTAACTACGGGGGTATATCGACATTCAACGTGACCTTTGAAATCGATGAGCAAAGTGATCTCCATTTTAAATCCCTCGGTACCCTTGGGTACATCGATCAGGTGGAGCAGTGGATAAAAGACACAAAAGCAATGGGCAAATCCACCTCTCTTATCGGGTATATAAAAAGGGCGAACCAGCTCTTGAATAAAAACGATCCGGAAATGTATAAACTCCCGGAAACCGAAGCAGGCCTGCTTAAGATCCTGCTAATGTTCAAGATGTCGGAATTTACAAAAAGCCTGAACAACGTTATTACCGAGGATTTCAGGAACGCGAATATACTTGTACGAATCTCAAAACATTACGAGGACGACCCGAGCATCCCTGAGTACAAAGAATTTATCAGCAACTTATACGAGTACCTCGAGAATAATAAGTTTGACGGGATAAAAGTACAGATGACCGGGGTTGACAGGATATACGTTTCCCTGGTTGATTATCTGGTTAGATCTCAGTTATTGAGCATTGCTATCAGTGTTGGCATCGTTTTTATAATCATTACAGTTACATTCCGGTCCTTGGTATACGGGTTTTTCGGTCTGGTACCGATCATCTTCGGGCTGCTTTTAAACTTCGGGACAATGAGCTATTTCCGGATACCACTGGATTTTATTACCTCCCTGATAGCGAGTATAGCTGTAGGACTGGGAGTCGATAACAGTATCCATTTTCTAATTCGGTTTTCAAAGACCGAGCACGCCATCGGTCTCAAAGAACGTTTAAAATCCGCACTTATCGCTTCAGGGATACCTATATTCTTCACGTCATTAACACTGATCGCGGGTTTTTCTGTGCTTCTTTTTTCCAGTTTCAAACCGATACTGTACTTCGGACTGCTTATCTCAGTAACTATGCTGGGCTGCCTGATCGGCGTCATTTTCGTACTACCTGCGCTGGTCTACTGCGTGAAACCCAGGGCCATCATAGAAGGGAAAGAAATGTGAGGACCCAGTCTCGGGGTACGGGGCAATTATTTCTCCCTGATCTCCACCATTTTAAACTCTTCTTTTAATATGTTGTATAGCTCTTCAAGTTTTCCCTCCTGGTCCAGCCCGCCGGAGTAGATCCTCCTCACTCCGAAAGTCAATGCTTCAATCTTCATTTTATCCCTTAAAAAAATCTGTCCGAGATCATTCAACTCGAGTGCAATATCAACAAGCCTGCGCAAAAAAATCACACAGTTGTTAAAATCAAACTGCTTGACGTCAACTGGTTTAAAGCTAAAAACCATCTTAAAATGCTTGATCTCATCTTTACAGCCCTGCTCACGGGCGGCATAAATATTTGTACATATTGCCACTGCAATAAGGCACAAATAGATATCACTGTTCCCTATAACATAGTCGATCATTTCTGTTATGTTCTTAAAATTATTATTTGCCCCAAAAATATCCATAAAAGTGTATTCACTAAACACAACTTCCAGCGCGTTTTTTATACGGTCTACATCGATGTCGTTATATTTTGACTTTAGATCATTAACATCATCCGAAAGATTAAAAAGTTCCTCCGGCTCTACGGATATTCCGGTGAGATCAAAAAACTTCCTGCATATTTCATCCTGAAATTTTAATCGATCCTCCCGTTCATATATTTTCCAGTTCTTTTCATTTCTTGTATAATTCTTCAGTTTTCTTGAAACTTCTATGTATTTTGTATACTGCTCCGAGTTTATAAAACCGGATGCAGGCTGTTCGGGAAGATACTTTAACAAAGTCTTTGAATGGTTCAGGACAATAACGATTTTTTTGATCAGTTCATTATTTAAAGTCATGTTAATTATTATTTCACATCCTTTTACTTCTAATTGAATTCTATTTGATATATTCGCTTTTTTCAAATTTAATGAAATGGCTTTACTGTTATTCATGGTTTTATCAATTTCATGGCATTTCAACCGATAGTAAAAAGCCACCTGCAAAATCAGGTAACTTTCTTTTGGCAGTGAAGGTGATCCCGGCAGATTTTCAGCTATCCATATTTTTATTTCTGTCAGAGTCTAAAACTGCCTGCAGGTGAGCGCGGATCTCCTCACTGGCGGGTGCCTTTTTTAAGGCCTTATTTAAATAGATTTTTGCCTGCTTGATCCTTCCAAGCTTATAATACACCCACCCGAGGCTGTCAAGGTAGGCGGGGTTGTTTTTATTGATCGAAACAGCTTTTTTACACTCTTTCAACGCTTCTTCAAGGTTGAGATTGGCCTGGGTGAAAATATAACCCAAAGAATTATGCGCATTGGCGTTTTTCGGATCGATCTCAATAGCTTTATAGAGAGTCATCACAGCTTTTTTAAAATCTCCCATCCTGTCCATTATATAACCTATCGCCGCGTATGCCTGGGCGCTCCCGAACCCTGATTTAACGATCCCTTTGAACATTGCTATCGCCTTTTCATACTCCTCCCGTATTGTATAGATGTAACCCAGGATCATCCGGGCATGGACCTTATTGATATACGCCATTTCAGATGCTATCACCTTTTCGAGATAATCCGAGCCCATTTCGTACTCTTCCATCCTGGTGCAGGTCACACCGATAAAATAATTCGCTTCCGGGTTTTCCGGATCGAGATTGGAGGCTTCTAAAAATTCTTTCAGCGCGGTTTTCATATCTCCCGTACCCAAGCTTTTTTGTCCGGACTTTATATACTGCGCAACATCGGAAGCTTTTGTCATCGCTCTTCCCGTCATTTAATCAATTTCATGAAAATACTGTTCTTTTAGCTTTTCAATAAGATCAAAAGCGGTTACATCCAGCCGCAGAGGAGTTATGGAAACCTTCTTTTCATCTACCGCCTTTACATCCGTACCTGCTTCACTATCGGTATTCAAGAGTTTTCCGGCGATCCAGTAATACTTATTTTTCTTCGGGTCTTCCCTCTCGATCAGAGAATCATTATAACACCTTTTCCCCAGCTTCGTTATTTCCATTCCAGCTATATCGTCAACCTCCAGGTTCGGGACGTTGACATTTAGTATTATACCTTTTCCCAGCGGATATTTTTTTATTTTGTTTATAATTCGATGCAGAAAATAAGCTGCGGTCTCATAGTGGATTTCCTCCCCGTTATTATCAATTGAAACCGCTATCCCCGGTATGTTGAATGTTGCCGCCTGAAAAGCCGCTGATACGGTCCCGGAATAAAAAACATCACTACCCAGGTTGAGCCCGTTGTTGATACCGGATATCACAAAATCTACAGGTACCTTCAAAACACCGAGCAGCGCGACATGAACCGCGTCGACGGGAGTCCCGTCAACAGAAAACACCCTGTCCTTTTCAACTGTTTTTAAGCGAATGGGATCACGAAGGGATATTGAATGCCCCGTCGCGCTCCTCTCCCTGTCCGGGGCGACAATAAATACATGGAAATGCTTTGAAAAAAAATCATCCAAAGCCCGGATCCCTCTGCTTTGTATACCGTCATCGTTCGATAAAAGGATATTCTTCATACAGGTACTCATACCTCCACGACGCATGTAATAAGGTTTTTCTACATTCAGGAAAAAATATTTGGCGATTGCAAATCCGTTAAAATCTCATCAAAAGAGAAGCATACTTCTGCATAATCTTTTCTAAGCCTGTTGACCTCCTCGCGCACCTCCTGTCCCTGTAGGATACATTCCGCGATAAAAGCGGCGATCCTGTCCATTTCTTCTTCTTTCATACCCACTCTTGTCATTTCCTGCACACCTATTCTTATTCCATCCGGATTTGTCACATTTCTCAAAGGTTCATGTGGAAGTATATTCATGTTGAGTATTATGTCGTTCTCCTTCAGCAGGTTAGCAACCATTTTACCCCCTCCGTAATCCTTCACATCAACAGCAACCTGATGGGACTCGGTAAAATCATATTCCTGGGCCATCACCTTAAAACCTTTCCTATGTAATGCTTTGCCGAGAGCCCTGGCGTTAATGACTACCTGTCCGCTGTAACCCTTTCCGAAACTGATCATCTCCTGTGTAGCGACAGCCAGACCGACCAGAGTGTCGAGGTGATGATTGCTGGAGGACCCGGGGAAAGCCCCCTTATCGACCTTCTGCCAGTCGATCATTCCCATGTTGCTCAGAATCACTCCTCTCTGTGTTCCGAAAAAGGTCTTGTGGGTGCTTCCGGTCATTATAAACACACCCTCCGAAAAAGGGTCCTGAAACTTGCCTCCGGAGATGAGGCCCAGCACATGGGCAGCGTCATATACTATATGTATTTTGTATTCATTACAGATATCCCTGAATTCATGAACGGGTTCGGGGAATAAAAAAAGGCTCTTCCCGAATATGAGCATCTTTGGTTTACAGATTCGAATGAGATCTTTTGCTCTGTCAACATCAATGTGAAACCCGTCTGCAGCAAGGGGAAAGTCTATCACATTTTTTGTGAACTTGCCTACCGAGCCGGCAAGGTGATGGCTTATGTGGCCTCCGCCCGGGGTTGAGTTTACCATGACTATATCACCGGGGTTTATAAAGCTGGAGAAAACAGCCTCATTCGCATTTGTACCGCTTATGGGCCTCACGTCCGCCCGGGCGCTCCTGAACAAAGTTTTAAAATCATTCCTCAGATCACTTTCGATCTTATCAATATATTCAGTCCCCTGATAGTACCTTTCACCGGGATGCCCTTCCGCATACCTGTGTGCAAAATCCGAACCGCTCAGTTTGCTGACAGTTTTTGAAACAATGTTTTCACTCGCGATCAGGTTTATCGTCTTCATCCTCCACTCATTCTGCTGTCTTACAGAGTCGAAAATATTTCTTATGTGCCGTTCAAGCATAAGTCCTTACTCAGATGTAAATTTTTATGAAATTATTAAAATACCCCTGCGTCGCAGGGGTATTTTAATATAAACAGGTTTTTATTTAAATGTCCACCTTAATCAGGTTAAAAACAGCTTTTAAGATACAAATCAGCTCGCCCATTTCTAAAAGGACAATATTTTGAGCTTAAACGAGTTTAATCCAGGAATGTGCCAAGAGTTGTTTCCGGAGGCATTACATCCACAAAGAACGTCACTGTCTCTATCGCGGATATATTGCCGAGATTGTCAACCGCTTTTGCACCCAGAGTATGTTCACCCGGGATCTGAATTTTAAAAGAACCAGTATAGTTAACAAATTCACTGCCGTCAAGGGAAACTAATATTTCTCTGACCCCGGCGATTGCGTCACTGGCCGTGACAGTGTATTCATTGTCCTTGCTCGTGTATTTTTCTCTCCCGACCGTAACAAATTTTTTCTTTGTCACGATTCGTACATCCGGAGCTGTGCTGTCGACATAACCCTGGACAATGTAAACAGGAGTTGCATTTCCAACATTATCCACAGCATAAGCCTCAGCAGTGTGAAGGCCTTCTTCGGGAACAATCATAGGCTCCCGATATGGAAAAAAATCACCGTCATCGAACTTCACGTAAATATTGTCGACTCCTGACAGGTCATCTTCCGCCCACAAAATGACAGCGCTATTGGTAGTTATGTAAATATTGTCACCGCTGATAAAAGCAGCTCCCTCGACCGTAGCAATCCCTTCCGGAGGCGTGCCGTCCACAATGACCGCTTTGATCCGTTCCTCGCTGATATTCCCTGTTTTGTCGATCGCCCTCCACGCGATAAAATGCCTGCCTTCGGTATCGAAACCGATCGGATCGGAATAGACCTCAACAGGATTCCCGTCCACACTGTATTGAATAACATCAAGTGTAGATCCCTTATCATCGGCACTCAAAACAAAACTTGCCGAAAGGGGCACGTAATCAATGATCCCATCGTTGTATATCCTCTTTTGCTGCGCGTATAGCAGATGAACTCCGTTGGACAACCCGCTTAATAAAAAAAGTATCAAAACGACACTGAAAAAATATTTTTTCATTGAAAGTCCTCCTCTAAATTTTTCCTATAGTGTACACTGTAATAATAAATTGTCAATAAAAAATATTTCAAAAATAGTGAGAAAATATTTTCTTTCAGTTCTTGCGCACCGGCAACGAAGTTTAACCATTAGAGACAAAGTTCTGTAACTGGATAGTTCTTACACAATTGCTGTGAGAATTCATTTGGCAAAACACTAAACAGCTTGTCTTTGATCAAACTGTATTATTAATATAACCTTGACGAACCCGCAATAGGAGCCTGAAATGGGAATGACAATCACAGAAAAGATCCTGGCAGAGCATGCCGGGTTAAATAAAGCGGTGCCGGGGCAGCTGATCGAGGCTGGACTGGATATGATACTGGCCAACGATATTACCGCGCCAATTGCCATAAATGAGTTCAGTAAACTAGGACTCAGCCGGGTGTGGGATAAAGACAGGGTCGTGCTTGTGCCGGACCACTTTACCCCGAACAGAGACATTAAATCCGCTGGGCAGGCAAAGTACCTCAGAGATTTCGCGCACAAAATGGACATAACAAACTATTTCGAAGTTGGCGAAATGGGGATCGAACACGCCCTGCTTCCGGAAACCGGGCTTTCCCTGCCCGGCGATTTGATCATAGGGGCCGATTCTCACACATGCACATACGGCGCGCTCGGCGCGTTTTCAACCGGGGTCGGAAGTACGGATTTTGCCTGCGCGATGGCAACCGGTAAAGCATGGTTCAAAGTACCCGAGTCGCTTAAATTTGTTCTTAAAGGCAAACCGAGGGGGTGGGTGAGCGGGAAGGACATTATTCTGAAAATCATCGGCGACATCGGGGTTGACGGCGCAAGATACATGGCAATGGAGTTCAGCGGGGATGGAATTGGCAATTTATCCATGGACTGGAGATTTACTATCGCAAATATGGCCATCGAAGCGGGCGCGAAGAACGGTATATTTCCCGTAGACGAAAAAACCAGGGAATATGTCAGGACAGCTGTAAAATCCGGACGGCGAAAAGACACTTACAGAGAATTCGAAAGCGATACCGACGCGAGCTATAAAGAAATTTATGAATATGATCTCGCCGGGATCGAGCCGCAGGTTGCATTCCCTCATCTGCCCGATAACACAAAAAACATATCCGACGTCAAAAACATTACAATCGACCAGGTTGTAATAGGCTCCTGCACAAACGGACGTCTTGAAGACCTTCGGACTGCCGCTGAAATTCTTAGGGGCAAAAAAGTGAAAAAGGGTCTACGGCTTCTTGTTTTTCCTGCAACTCAAAAGATATACCTTGACGCATTGAGAGAAGGTTTGATAGAGACATTGATTTTAGCAGGTGCGGCGGTTTCAACCCCCACATGCGGTCCATGCCTCGGACTCCACTTTGGAATTCTATCCGAGGGTGAAAGGGCGGTATCAACCACAAACCGTAACTTTGTCGGCCGCATGGGGCATAAGAAAAGTGAAGTGTACCTGGCATCCCCTGCAGTCGCGGCAGCATCGGCAGTTGCAGGAATTATAATTTCTCCAGACCAGGTGGCAGGCTGAATATGAAAGTAATCTAATTAGATATAAAGGACGTTGTAATGAAAGATAATAATGGTCTCGATACAAAAAATCTTAATTTCAAAGGGAAGGCATTCAAATACGGGGACAACGTTGATACAGACGTTATTATCCCTGCCCGCTATTTGAATACCATGGACCCTGATGAGCTTGCCTGTCACTGCATGGAAGATATGGACAGGGATTTTGCATCGAAAGTGGAAAAGGGGGACATGATCGTCGCGGGTGAGAACTTCGGGTGCGGGTCGTCCAGGGAGCACGCGCCCCTGGCGATCAAAGCAAGCGGAATATCCTGCGTGATCGCTTCTTCGTTCGCCCGCATATTTTACCGAAACGCGATAAACATCGGTCTTCCGATATTAGAATGCCCGGACGCCTGTTCAAATATAAAGGCCGGTGATGAGCTTGCAGTGAACCTTGAAAATGGAAAGATCGAAAACATCACAACGGAAAAATCCCTGACAGCGGAGCCTTTCCCTGAATTTATGCGCAAAATAATCAACGCAGGCGGTCTTATAAACAGAACAAAACAAGAACTGGAGGGTAAAGCATAATGTACAGAATTGCGGTCATTCCCGGTGACGGTACCGGTCCCGAAGTAATAAGAGAGGGCCTCAAGGTCTTAAAAAAAGTCGGCGAGGTCTTTAAAATCGATTTTGAATTCAAGGAGTTTGATCACGGAGGCGAACGGTATCTCAAAACCGGTGAGGTCCTCCCTGACAAAGACCTCGAAGAGTTGAAAACCTTTGACGCGATCTACCTCGGCGCGATAGGACATCCGGATGTAAAGCCGGGTATACTCGAAAAAGGGATCCTTTTAAAGCTGAGGTTTGAGCTGGACCAGTACATAAACCTCCGTCCTGTAAAGCTGTACCCGAATGTTGAAACTCCTCTGGCCGGTAAAAAACCGGAAGATATCGACTTTGTGGTGATCAGAGAAAACACTGAGGGTCTTTACGCGGGCATAGGAGGGTTTTTAAAAAAAGGGACTGCTGATGAAGTGGCCATACAGGAAATGATAAACACGCGGAAAGGTGTTGAAAGGTGCATCCGTTTCGCGTTTGAGTATACCAGAAAGAGGAACAGGGCGAAAACCCTCACATTGTGCGCGAAAACCAACGTGCTCACCTACGCTCACGATCTGTGGGACAGGGTTTTCCGTGAAATCTCCAAAGAGTATAGTGATGTAAAGGCCGATTACGCGCATGTGGACGCGACCACAATGTGGATGGTTAAAAATCCCGAGTGGTTTGATGTTATCGTTACACCGAACATGTTCGGAGATATTATAACAGACCTCGGCGCGATGATCCAGGGAGGCATGGGTGTAGCCGCGGGGGCCAATATCAACCCCGGTGGTGTGTCAATGTTTGAACCGATTGGGGGCTCCGCACCGAAATACACCGGGAAAAACATAATCAACCCGATAGCATCGATTGCCGCAGTCCAGATGATGCTTGATTTTTTCGGTGAATCTCAAGCCGCTGTATCCCTTGAGAAGGCCATAATCGGTACAGTTGGACAGTTGAAGAGTATGTCAGCCGGTCAGATGGGATATTCGACATCTGAAGTCGCGGAACTGGTTATGGAACTGATCAGCTCCTGAAGATAAGGAGCAGGGTTTTAAAAATAGCTTATATTTTTACTGATAGATTATTATATTATATATAAGAACTGTTATATAACTTATAAATGATCAGGATTGAAAGTATCAGGGAGGAGATACTATGAAAAAAATCATCGAAGATATTTTCCACACGGGTATAGGGCTCGGAAAGGTCACCAAGGAAAATGTAGAGAAGGTTTTCAATGAGCTGAAAAAGATAGGCGAGAAAGTAGACAAAGACCGGGACATGATCGTTACAAAAACTGTCGAAAAGCTCGAGAAAGCCGGGAAGGATATTTCCGATAAGCTGAAAGACGCTCTGACACCGAATCTGAAAAAAATTGAAGAACTCAACACAAAAATAGACGAGCTTGTCTCGGAGATCAGCGAATTAAAAAAGAAAAAAAGCTGAAAAGTTCAGCATAAAATAAAGATCAAATAAGCCCCGGCTCAAGCCAGCTTATTACTGTTTTAACTTATTAATAATGAATCCGCTTTGTTTTTTAACGTACATCAATTGCGGTGGCCGCAAACCGTTTGCTTTGATAAACTATTAATCAAACACGTTCCTGCCACAATATTTCCCGTTCAAGTCCAAGTTTTTTAAACTTTATTCTCTGGTAAAAAAGAGTAAAAATACAAAAAATATTGGTAGAGATGATCATCACAGGAAAAACCAGCGCGAGTTTGTTCAGAATACCGAATACGATAAAAAACATAAGATGTGTTGTGTCACCCAGAAATGTCCATGTTTTTATGGACCCGCGCATTTCCTGGTAATAGATCTCTCTTGTGAGGGAGTCTAATCTCTCGGTATCAGGAAAAAGATCGTAAAAGCTGTTCGCGTAAGGTAAGTATCCTATCGAGACAATTACCTCTTCGATATGGTAGAAGATGTAATACATTCTCGCTGCCAGCCATTTATAGTTAAACCTTCTATTGTTCAATTTCTCCTTTTTACAGGATTCCTTTATATCATTTATACTTTCGAGTTTATCACAGTATTCAGGTCTTGCGACTCTGATAAATACATTTTTAAAATGATCAAAAAGGAATATATGCACGTACATGGAAGCCTGGGCGATCAACGCGAGAAAAAACACCCCTATATTCCCGGAACGTGCGAACACCGCGAAAGCCACTCCGTAAAAAACTGACATATGTGTGGCAAGGTCCGCCGAGGCGTCCAGGGTTTTACCAAAACTCGAACTTTTTCCCGTCATCCTGGCAAGCTGCCCGTCAGCGCAATCAAAAATGATCATCAATTCAAGAAGAACGACACCGGCCAGTATGTAGTTGTATTCACCCTGCGCGAACATGAAACCAGCTGAAACACCGAAAAACATGGAAAACATCGTGATGAAGTTCGGGCTTCTTCTGAGCTTGAAAAATATTTTTGCAGTTAGAAACGCAAGCGGCCTGTTAAAAAATTGACTAATAACCTCTTCCGTTTCCCCGGGTTTAAGAGAGCTCCTGTACTCATTTAAAAGTTTTGACCACCGGGTAAAATACTTTTTAAAATCTGTTATTGCTATCACTCCCTTCAATTGTTATTATTATTTAAAGATATACTACAAATACCAATTAAGTCAAGTAAGATAAACAATGATAAACAGAAAAAATATTAAAATTGTCGATTCAAAAGTTGATTATACAGTCAAATACACAAAAAAAACAATAACAAATTCCTTTATTCCTTTGACTGTTGAAATATCACGCCTGTTCCATGGAAATAAAATTGGATGCACAATTATAGGTATCTCGGGCCCGCCTGGAAGCGGTAAAAGCTCTATTTCCGCCGTATTCCGGCAGATGCTGAGCAAAAAGGGGATAGAACCTGTTATCCTGCCTATCGACGGGTTTCATTTCAAGAACGAAAAGTTAAAAAAAATGACACCTGCTGTGTGCCACGTCGCGGGGAAGGAACTGAAAAACAACATGACTCTCTATCAGAAAAAAGGAGCAAAAGAAACCTACGACACAAAATATCTGCTTTCATGCATGAAAAAGTTAAAAAACCTTAAAGAGTTTTACTGGCCGGTATACTCAAGAAAAATTCACGAACCAGTGTCTGAAGGCATATTCATATCCGATCAGAAAGCCCTTTATATAGTGGAGGGTAACTATCTTTTTTTAAGGACGAATCCCTGGTGCGAACTGGCGCGCTTTTTAGACCTGAAGATCTTTATTTCCTCCAGGGAGGGTCTGGTCAAAAAAAGGATCATCAAACGAAAAAAGAGAGGAGGGTTTTCCAGGAAGGAAGCACTCGATCACTTTCGCAGAAGCGATTCTCTGAATATCGATGAAGTTTTGAACTGTTCTGCAGGTTACGATTACACATTGGAACAAAAAAGAAGGTTTTATTATGTATTGAGGAAGAACTTTTAACGCGGTTTTTGTACCGGCTGCGGAATTTAAAAAAGCCCGGGTTAAAGGTCCAAAGTCAGATCTCCTTCCCGGATCAGTTTAACCGGCCCGGCGGAAATATCTATTATTGTCGAAGCCCTCTTTTTTTGAAGACCTTTTTTTAAGCAGACGATCGTTGAGACCTTACCGCTGAAGGTCTCTATCAGCCTGTCACTTTCATAGATATTTTCTTCGCCGCTGATATTGGCGCTCGGTGCGACAAGGGCTTTATGATCAAGCATACAAAAAAGCCCATTTAAAAAGGGGTCATCAGGAAACCTGATCGATACGGTTTCAGAACGGACCCCGGGAAAGATCACAGTCAGAGGGCCCGGCCAGTATGCCATGAGTTTTTTCGGAAGTAAACGGGCTGTGTAGAAAGCCAAATTATCAAGACTGCCTATAAGCCTTATAAACGGCTTGTCTTCGGACCTTTTTTTGATTTTGTATATCCTGAACACAGATTCGGTAAAACAGTCAGCTGCAACTATACCGTAAATCGTGTCAGTCGGGATCACACAAATTCCCCCCCTGTTGAGGGAGGCGCTCACCTTTTCCAGCACAAAGGCTATATTCTTTTCATCCAGAAAATATACTTCTGTTTTTTCTCCCATTGTGTAAAAATGCCGCGAATACGGACAGGATCTCCTGATGTGGATAAGCCACATTCTTAATTTTAAATATGTCTCCAGCAAACTGAAGTTTGTGCCAAAAAAGCAAGGAAATTGTAATTAAGGTACTAAATTGGTATATTACTGCTCCAGCATTCTCCTGATCGCTTTTTTCGCGTCCTTCACAACGTCAGGAGACAGCAGGACCTGGCTGCTGTAATCACCGCCGCGGATAGCAAAAAGGACCTCGAGGAGGTTGCGCCTTCTATTTTTTGACATGTTGACGCAAACAGATTTTGAAAGCGGCTCAACTATCTTATCGCTGTTCTGCGTTTTCAATCTGTTTACCATGTTATACTCGGTACCGACGACCCATTTACTCCCCTCCGGAGAGCTTTCCACCATCTTTTTGATCTTTGCTGTTGATCCGCTGTGATCCGAAGCCGCAACAACCTCGGGGTCGCATTCGGGGTGAACGATGATCTTAAAAGACCCGTCTTTTCGTCTCCACTTTCGCACATGATCCATAGTGAACACTTTGTGTACAATACAGAGCCCGTTCCAGATAACCAGCTTTTTTTCCGCGGCCTTTTTCAGGGTTTCCAGGGAAAAAGGGTCAGCTATAACGTACTCATCCCCTATACCGAGCGAGACTGCAGTATTGATACCCAGGTTTCTGTCCGGCATAAAAAAAACCCGTTTTCCTCTGTCAAGTATATGACTGAAAATTTTTTCAACATTGCTTGAAGTGCAGACCAGCCCGTCGTTTCTGCCGCAGAAAGCCTTTATGCCCGCGTGGGAATTGGCGTAGGTGACAGGAATGTAGCCGCCGGGGGGGAGTAAATGGGTCGTCGGTACCGAGTATAACATGGTAAACAGATTGAAA
>DRHN01000121.1 GCA_011049595.1 Spirochaetota bacterium
CCCTTAAAAGTTCCTGCCTTGCATCGATTTTGAACATCTCAACATTCTCTTTGATCAGATCCTCATGCTTTTGCAGCTCCTCACCGGAACTATTTATTGTAACTTCTATGGTGCTCAGCAACCCTTTTATTTCCTGCTCCCTGTTATCGAGCTCGACCTTGGTCACGGAGATTATATCATCTATTCTTTGGACCAGCTTTTCCCTTTCAGCTGAAAAAGATTCTTCTGTTGCCTGTTTTAACTTCTTGATTTTATCTTCTATGTCAGGCTGATAATTTCGAAAAACAGTTTCGATCCGTTTTTCGATCATTTCCTGCCCTGTGTTTGCTATAATTTGCAGATCCCCTATACTGCCGTCCAGAGAGGTTATACTTTCTTCATACTCTTTTATTTGCACTCTTAAAGTCCTGCCAACATCATCCGTAGCCTCCCTGATGCCTTCCTCCAGTCTATTGTTGACTTCCGTAAGCTTCCTCGCTGTATCTCTAACCCGCGAATCTATCTGGTTTATTATGCTCACTTTGTGCTGCTCGATCCCTTCTTTAAAAGAGATGATCTCGTTGTCCATTGTCTCTTTGCGGCTCTTGTATTCCGCTTTTACCTGACCCAGTATCGATGAAAACTCTTCTTTATAAGCTAAAAGTTTCTCGTTCATTTCGGAGGCGATCGGTTTGATCTTCAGCAGGCCCTTGTTCGCTTCTTCATTTATTCCGGCAATTATCCGGTTTTTTAAAATATCCGCTTCCCCTTCATGGGTTTTGATCTTGAGATGCAAGACATCTCCATATCTATCTGTCTCTTTCTTGACATCATCCAGAAGGTTCTGCACCCGCCCCTCAAGCCGGGCTATATATGTTGAGAGGTCCTTGGCCCGCTCCTCGATCTTCATAAACAGGTTACCTTTATAAGCAGACTGGGTTTTTTCCAGAAGGTTTGCATAATTTTTATATTCGTCCTCGGCTTTCTTTAAAAAAGTCCGGATAGATTCCCTTTCAGCTTTTTCAATTTTCCTGTTGACCTCAATCACCGCTGAATCAAGCTCGGTTATTTTCTCCCTTAAAGAGCCTACGGTGTCACTCTCAAAAGATGTTATTTTACTTTCGCATACTGCTATTGAACTGTTTAGCTCTTCCAGCCTCCGGTCTACAAGATCGGTGCTCTGCTGAAGCTCCTTTCTAAACTTCCCGACCACCGATCCATGTGAAGACTTCAAGAATTCCAGACTCTCGCTGTACTCTTTTATTATTGGGGCAAATAATTCCTTAGCCTGCACAAGGACTCTTCTGCCGGCTTCGGATAACACTTTTTCGGTTTCCTCCCTGGCTTTTTTTTCTATGCCTGGAAGTATGGTTGACGCGTTCTTTAGAGCTTTTTCATTCCTGACTACATCAACACCCATTTTCCGAATTCTTTTTGAAAGTTTTTTCAGGGGGGGGAGGTTCTTTTCAATTTTACTGATTTCCGCTGAGATGTCTTTCTTTACATTTGTTAATTCGGCCAATTCACTCCTGATCGTAATCAGTTCATCCCTCTTATTCTGTATCTCCCCGTAATTTGATTTTAAGCTGACATCCGCCATCTCGATTTTCGCAAGCACCTGGGCGGCCTTTTTTAGAGCGCTGTCAAGGTCGTGTATGCTTTCAAAAATATCCTCTTTTTTCTGGTTAAAAAAAATATTGAAATCCGACGAAAGTTTCTCAGCGTATTTTTTAAATTTATTGAAGTTGATTATTCTTTTATCGATTCTCCTGAAAAGCAGAATTAAGACGAGGGATACAAAGATAGAAATAAATGGCCAAAAATTCATGTTCCCCTTCCCATTTGTGGTCAAACCACATTTTTGATTTATATAATTTCGCTGCCTGAAAAGCAGTAAAATTGATTTTAAGGTTTTTTATGCGGACAAGCCGCATTATTGGCCATATTACTTTATAGCCGGAAAAAACAACGAAATCGGTATTAACTTGCTACTATAGAATTAGTTCAATCTTACTCTATTATTGGAAAGCATAAATGTCAAATTATTTCAAAGGATAATTTTTTTATATAAGGCTGCACTTTGTGACAAATTTAATAATGAATGTAAAAAGTTTATACCTTGACAAAATATATGTTTCATTATAACATATCGGATAACTATCATAATATTTAGTGATTTTATCTTTTTTTGTTTAGTTTACTGTCTAGTTTTTTATCATGTAAAATTACAACACATTTTGAAATATCGGACAAGGGCGTTCATCCCGGAAGGAATGAAAAAAACATAGAATTCAATGATTACCCGGCTGAAAACAAAGGTATAATTACACAGGGGATCGTTACTTTTCTGAGGGGAGAAGTATTCGAAAACGCAAAAGATAAATGGAAACCTCTTGATGTGAATAGTGCCGTTTATGAAAACTCTATTATTGCCGCAACACGATCCGGAACTATTTACAGCCTGGACCGGAAACATAAAAACTGATCCAATCCGATCCCCCCGACATTCTGAAAACCGTACTTTTGGGACGGAAAAACCGGGATCACATATCGGCCAGGGTTTTGTACATTTTATAACTTTTCTCTACACCCTTCCTCGCCAGTTGAAGATACTTTTGGGCCTTTTCGGGGTCGGTCCGTTTTAGTGATTTGAACCGTAACTGGTTGTACATGTAATCCGCAATATCCTCTCTCGGCTCTTTTGAATCCAGTATAAGCGGATTCTTTCCCTCTGCCTCGAGCATCGGGTTGTACCGGAAAAGGATCCAGGCCCCCGATCCTACTGCTTTTTTTTGTTCTTCCAGGCCGCGTGACATGTCTATCCCGTGAGCGATACAGTGAGAATACGCGATAATAAGCGACGGGCCGCGATGAGCATCCGCCTCGTTGAATGCCCTCACCGTCTGGCTCATGGTGGCGCCCATGGCTATTCGGGCTACATAAACGCTCCCGTAGGCCATTGCCATCATGCCGAGATCTTTTTTACCAACTGGTTTGCCCGCCTCGGCAAACCTGGCAATCGCCCCGATAGGCGTGGATTTTGACATCTGGCCGCCTGTATTTGAGTATACTTCAGTGTCAAGGACCAGAATATTTATATCTTTTCCCGATGCTATAACATGGTCCAGACCGCCGTACCCTATGTCATACGCCCAACCATCTCCCCCGAACGCCCAGACAGACTTCCTGATCAGGTGATCGCAGAGGCTCTCGAGAAGCTTCAACTCTTTTTCCTCTCTCCCCTCGAGGCTTTTCTTCAGCTTTTCAACCCTCTTTCTCTGTGCCTCGATAGAATCAGCGTCTCCCTGATCAGCGCCCTTCACCGCCTTTAAAAGGGCCTCATCCAAGCCATGGCCCCCTTTCTGCAGTATCGTGTCAATAAGCTCGACCGCATGCTCCATCAGCTTGTCCGCGGTCAGCCTCATTCCAAGGCTGAACTCTGCCGCGTCTTCGAACAGCGAGTTAGACCACACCGGGCCCCTTCCATCTTTCCTGCGAGTGTAAGGTGTCGTAGGTAGATTTCCACCGTAAATAGACGAACACCCCGTGGCGTTGCCTATGATAGCCCTGTCCCCAAAGAGCTGGGATACCAGCTTAACATAGGGTGTCTCGCCGCACCCTGCGCAGGCCCCTGAAAATTCAAACAAAGGAGGCAGAAGCTGGGAGCCAAGAACAGAGGTTCTGGACATGAGAGACGTGTCGGTTTCAGGCAGGCCGAGAAAAAAATCCCAGTTTTCGCTTTCCTTTTCTCTCAGCGGAAATTGCTGCTTCATCATAAGCGCCTTATCATCTGTTTTTTCACCGTTTACTCTTTTAACACCGGGGCATGTCCTCGCGCAAAGCATGCACCCGGTGCAGTCCTCCGGCGCCACCTGAACAGTGTACTTCAACCCTTTCATCTTCTTCGGCCGGGCGTCTATTGATTTAAACGCGACTGGAGCATTTTTTAAAGCCGAAGGGTCGTAGAACTTGACCCTTATTGTGGCGTGAGGACAGACTAACGAGCACTGGGCGCACTGGATACAAAGCTCCGGGTCCCAGACCGGTATCTCGTCGGCTATGTTCCTTTTTTCATAAACGGTTGTCCCCGTCGGGTAGGTCCCGTCATCCGGAAGTTTCGAAACCGGGATCAGACTGCCTCTACCTGCGATTATTTCCCCTGTTACCTTTTTTACAAACTCCGGGGCTTCATCCGGCACCGGCGGTTTTATGCGCAGTTTACTGGTTGCTTTGTCAGGATATTTCACCTGCTCGATCCTTTCGACAGCAGTGTCCACAGCCTTCATGTTCATATCCACTACATTCTGACCTTTTTTGCCGTAGGTTTTCACTATAGCGTACTTTATCAGCTTCATGGCCTCTTCTGAGGGTACAACACCTGAGATCAGGAAAAACGCTGTCTGCATAATAATATTGATGTGTGCGCCCAGACCAAGCTCACCGGCAATTTCCGCAGCGTTAATAACATAAAAACTGACTTTTTTACTGACGATATGGTCCTGCATCTCGATCGGAATATTGTCCCACACCTTGTCCTTACCGAAGGGCGAGTTGAGAAGAAAAATACCCCCCTCTTTCAGCTGTGATAACATGTCGTATTTTTCGACAAATGAAAATTTGTGACAGGCTAAAAAATCCGACTGGGATATCAGGTACGTGCTTCTGATCTTTTCCTTTCCAAACCTGAGGTGGGAAACTGTAACAGCGCCCGCTTTCTTTGAATCGTAAACGAAATACGCCTGGGTGTAATTATCCGTGGCATCTGCGATTATTTTTATCGAATTTTTATTCGCCCCAACCGTGCCGTCGGCCCCAAGCCCGAAGAACAATCCCCTGTGCACACCTGAAGGTTCAGATGAGAAATGATCGTCCCAGGCAAGGCTTGAGTGCGTTACATCATCATTTATACCAACCGTAAAATGGTTTTTCGGCTTTTTTTCTTTTAAGTTGTCCAGCACCGCTTTTGCCATTCCAGCGTTAAACTCCGCCGAGCCAAGACCGTACCTGCCGCCGACGATTGCGGGATAGTTTTTAAAATGCGCGTAACCCTCCCCCATAGCCTCACCAACTGCCGTCCGGATATCCTCATACAGAGGCTCCCCAATAGAACCGGGCTCCTTTGTCCTGTCAAGGACTGCAATCGCTTTTACAGTTGCCGGAATGGCCGCGATAAAATCCTTTGTGCTGAAGGGTCTGAAAAGCCTTACTTTTATTGCCCCTACCTTCTCGCCCTTATCGGACAGAAATCGCACGACCTCCTCCATAACTTCGGCTCCTGTTCCCATGAGCACCGCGATCCTCTCAGCGTCCGGGGCACCGACATAATCAAAAAGACCGTACTGTCTTCCCATGAGTTTTGCAAAACGATCCATGTACTCTTTTACGATCCCCGGCGTTTTCTGATAATAGCTGTTCACAGTCTCGCGGGATGCAAAAAAAACATCCGGGTTCTGCGATGTCCCGCGGATGCTCGGGTTTTCCGGATTCAGCCCCCTTTTTCTGTGCGCAATGACATACTCATCATCGATCATGTCGCGCATGTCATCATAGGTCAGCTGCTCTATTTTTTGTATTTCATGTGACGATCTGAAGCCGTCAAAAAAGTGCACAAACGGGACCCGGCTTTTTAGACTTGACGCCTGCGCGATAAGCGCCAGATCCATAATTTCCTGTATCGAACAGGAAGCCAGGAGCCCGAAACCGGTAGCTCTCACTGCCATTACATCCGAATGATCGCCAAATATTGAAAGCGCCTGGCATGCGACCGCCCTTGCGGTGACGTGAAAAACCGCGGGGCTTAGCTCGCCGGCTATTTTGTACATATTCGGGATCATCAGCAAAAGCCCCTGAGAAGCCGTGAATGTTGTTGTCAGCGAACCTGTTGTCAACGCTCCGTGAACTGCCGCCGCTGCTCCGGCCTCGGACTGCATTTCAATTACTGTTGGAACTGTTCCCCATATGTTTTTTTTGCCTTTCGCGCTCCATGCATCCGACAGCTCTCCCATAGCTGACGAAGGTGTTATCGGATAAATAGCAATAACTTCGTTTGTGGCGTGAGCAACCCGTGCTGCGGCGCTGTTCCCATCCATCGGTACCATTTCTCGTTCCATAGGTTATCCTCTCTCATAAATGTTTAACAATCATTTAGTTTTTAATACTGCGCGGAGAAATTACTTTTTTATTATAAACATAATTAATTCTATAACAATCTTACTAATTTTTTGTTCTAATATCAAATTTATTAGAAAATACTGGGCAAATAAACTGGCGGGGGATCTTAATTGTTGAACGCTGCACATAGAGGATAGTGGGTTGTGGATTAAATGTTGAAGTTAACATTTTTCGAAAATTATAGACCACCTCCATAGGTGGTGGCTTCCTTTTGGCAGTGAAGCCCGACTCATTTAGCATTATTCAGGTGTTTTACCATTGTGAGCCTGTTGATCTTATCATCACAGTATTCGTAATGAATTTCGTCCATCATTTCCCGCATAATATAGATCCCGAGGCCCCTTTCCTTCATCTCGGAAAAATGATTGTCCACATTCACGACCTGCTTCTCTATCGGATTAAATTTTTCCCCTTCATGTTCATAGATGATTATGAATTTATTGCCGTTGCTCCTGCATTCGATTGAAAAACCTTTGTTCATTTTGTCACCGAGCCCGTGCTCGATTACATTTGCGCTCCATTCATCGCAGGATATTTCAATCTTTGTAATATCGGTTTCATCAACGCCTAACTCTTTGGCCTTTTTTGAAATAAAGACGCGGGCTTTTACTAAATTAGCCAGATCGGACTTTAGAAAAATCCTCTCATCTTCCATGAAATTAACTCCATCTAAAAGGGCTATGCCTGCTGAGCTTTACCGTTTTCATCTACTACAATCACCTCTTTGCATCCATTGCATCTGAACTTACCAGGTTTCGAAGTTTTTAGTTTTTTACCGCAATGAGGGCATTCAAAAATAAGCGGGAAGATCGACTCATCTTCACTTGAAGGTTTTTCCTCGCTTATACCTCCCTGTAAAAGTTGCAGTGAGTTGTCCAGATCCGTGGCGATCTTGAAAAATTTTGTAAAACCGAGCAGCTGAAATACTTCCATCACCTTTTTTTGGAGACCAAACAGGGCCATATCGCCATTTTTCGATTTCATCATCTTGAGAAACGCGGTGAATGCTCCAATTCCTGTACTGCTTATGTAATTCAGCCCGTTGCAATTAAATATTATACATTGAATACCGGTATTTATTAAGTTGTTAATATGCGATTGAAAATCAGGAGAATTGTACGTGTCGAGATACCCGTTTAATACGAGCTGGACCGTATTTTCAGCACCATCTACCACCATAGGCGTAATTTTCAGCGAATCCTTAATGGTAATCTCTTCCATGCGCTCACCTCTTGAATAATTTCCAATATAAAACAAGTATATTACATTATTAAATAAAATACACCTTTTTTTTCGGTTTACAAATTGCTAATATATAACTTCATTTTACTTTCATCACGGTCAGGGTCATATCATCATACTGTTCCGCAGTTCCTGCGAATTTCAGTACATCATCAACTATAAAATTAGCCATTTCCCGGGACTCTCTTTCAGCGATCCCGGGTATTATGTCAGACAGTCTCTTCATACCATACTCCTCCTCCTTTTCGTTTCGAGCTTCATGAATACCGTCAGTAAAAAGGAAAAGTGAATCTCCTTCCAGGAGAGTGATCGGTTTTTCCTCCTCGTAATCAACACCGGGCATTACCCCGACAGGCACAGAACCTTGCGGGGGATTTACCAGAAAACACTTTTTCTTATCGTTTTTGTACACGAGGATCGGCCCGTAACCGGCATTTGTGTATCTAAAAAGTTTGTTTTTCTTATTGAATACCCCGAAGAGAGTGGTGGCAAAACGGTCGCTGGAAATATCCGAAGCGAGAGTGTCGTTCATAAGTGTTACAATCTTTGCCGGTTCTGTCAATCCGGACTGGATAAGAGACTTGAACACTGTTCTTATCATTATCATCATAAGAGATGCCGGCACTCCCTTTCCCGCGACATCGCTCATGATTACGCCGTATCTCCCGTCTCCTATCTGTACAAAATCATAATAGTCACCCCCGACCCCTGCCGCAGCCTTATAAAATCCGTCGAGACTTATATCATCATTATCAATCCCGGCCTGCGGGATCAGATCCTGCTGAATTTTCTGGGCGATCTCCATCTGCTCGTCGAGTTTTGCTTTTTCCTGCATCTTCTGCTGATATTCGAGAAGGCGCCCGGTCATTCGATTGAACTCATCCGACAGAATGCCAATCTCATCCCTTGTTTTGATATGGATCTTGTAATCGAGCTTCCCTTCTCCAATCACTTTTGCACCTTGTGCAAGGATCTTAATAGGTTTGATTGTGATGGTGGCCATTATAAATGCCCCTATAATACCCACTATGATCATTACCGCGGAAACGTACAGGGCACTGAATATGTTTGTCCTTCTGGCTTCATTTATTGTTTCAAAAATACTGTCCGAGGAATACCCGAGCTGCACGGTCCCGATTCTCTTTTCAGCAAATATCACCGGGGAGGCCAGTACATAGAGCTTTTGGAGCTGATCGGGCACAAAATCCGGAGACACAATGATTTCATCTGACTCTAAAGACATGGTTGTGATATCATCGGAGATAACATTCCCCCTTTCATTTATATCCGAATGCGCGATGACCCTGTTGTCTACATCGAGTATGATGCTGTATTTGATATCTTCATTCTCCATAGTTTTCGCAATCAGGGAAAGAAGAAGGAGCTCATCATTATTCAAAATACCTTCCCGGGCGACGTTTGTCATGTTTTCAGCCGAAAGCATTGCCTTGTCCATCATCTGGTTTGCGAGAGCTCTCCTTTGAGTCCCGATACTCACATAGCTCAGAATACTGCTTATACCGACAGTAACAAGCAATATCAGGGCTACGATCATGATGCTGAATTTGAGCCTCAGCCCGAACCGCTTTTTCCTGATACCTGTTTCTTCTGGTTTTCCAGCCATTTGAACACCTTCCCCTTTGGATATTAATTTGAACATCACATCTGTTGCTATGTAAAAAGTGACGAATAGGAGCCCCCCCAATACAAGGTAAAGGGATATATTGAGAATAGGGCTTATCTTAAATGCTTCTCTGCTTAAAATCCATGGCGGAGCAAGTTTTATTCTTACCGGCGGAGGCAGCGGTTTCAGCTTGATAACGACGCTTGCCGTTTCCCCAATGTTTCCGGCCCTGTCAACCGCGGCCACCCTGAAATAATAATCGCCCCCTTTTACTTCCTTGTAAGCCGCTCTGTTTTTCCCTGTCCGCAGCCGGGGGTCTTCTAAAGGTTTTTGTCTTATTGAAAGCGCATAGTTAAAGCCGGCAATATCAGGGGCTTGGGCCGTCCAGTTGAAGGTGGGTGCATTGTCAGCATAGTAACCCTCTTCATCGAGCTCGAGAGGGGTGATTACCGGAGCCGGGGGAGGGGTGAGGTCTACTGTAAAGGGAATCGTAATCGTTTTGGAATAATTACCGGCAAGGTCTCTTGCCCTGAGATGAAAAAAGTAGCTGCCCTCTTCACCCTCTGTCAGGTTTACGCTCTTTGAAAAAGGAGAAAGGTTGATCAGTTCCGGCTCATCCGATTCTTCTTTATTAAAAGAATAAATAAAACCCTCGAGCCCGGATGAATCCTCGAGCCCCTGCCATTTCATCACTATCCCTCTCGTACCTATATAATTGTTTTTCGGTGCAATAACTTTTACATCGGGCACACTTTTGTCGGGCCCGATCAGAGCGATACTGTCTCTTTGCTGGAGCAGCAGATACACACCTTCATCTTCCAGGTGCGGAAAAAATCCAAAAATATCTTTCCCCTTCATACCAAGAGGGCCGAACTCTTCGAACCCCCCATCCTTTCTGATCGAATAATATAACCTTTCAATTCCATCTCTGCTGTCCAGATAAAAAATAATCAGCTCATCCTCCGGGATGAGCCTTTCCGGTGCTCTGGCGTTTGATATCTGGCCGTTGACTTTTATTTCTTCTGACAGCGGGTTGCCGGCGAGGTCATACTCCCTGTAATATATGCCGGTGATCCCGTTTCTTTCCCCCTCAAATATCAGGTAGAGCGAGCCTCCCTCAAAGGTGGTTATCGGCAATGTGCTTTCCCCGAACTCATTGTCGGTCATCAGTATCGGCTGTGACCATGTAAGGCCCGAATTTTCACTGGTCGACATGTACACATTAAAAATAGGAAGCTGGGTTTCCACAAGGGGTCTCGACTGCCAGACAACGTATAACTTATCGCGGTGCATGCTGAGAGACGGGAAAAAGGATCCGGAAAATCCCCTTGCTATCTGGGAAGGTACGGACCAGGTTTTAGCCAGGTCTTTGCTCTCCACATAAAAAAAATCGATCCTGGTGCCCTCACTTTCTATATGGTAGAACAGGTACAGGGTACCATTTTCGTAAAACAACCTTGGGTCAAAACAGAAATTATCATGCTCAACAAGTATTTCCGGCTCCTCCCATGTTAAACCTATATCGCTGCTTGCGGAAACCATTATTATTCCATCGATCGAATTCCACACTAAATAAAGAGTATCATTTACGTATATGACATCAAAATTGGGGGAAAAACCTTTTTTCAATTCTATGCCTTTCACCGCTACAATCGGATCCCCGAAGGTCACGAGATCTTCTGTCGGCAGGAGGTCTATAGAGGCGTTTCTTCCCCTCTCGACCAGATAGAATACCAGGATCTTCCCGTCTGCATCAACGGCTTTTATTTCTGATTTTACTTCATTTGCAGAGGTACCGGCGATAACCTTCGGGAAATCCCAGTAAAATGCCGCCTGCAGCGTGGAAGAAAAGCATATCAGAAATAAAAAAATCAGTAATATTCTTTTCACAAGATCCGTTGTCTTAAACATTGAGACGTTTTTTTGCTCTTTCAATATTTTGTACAACACTTTCATAAGCAGGATCGATCTTTATTATCTCTTCCCATTCAGTAATTGCCTCTTTGTATAAACCGCTCATATAATAATTGATCCCTTCAAGATAGTGTTTTTTCAGTTTTATTCTTACATCCTCCGACAGGGCACTTGTTTCTTCGGCCAGGCCGGCCCCGATCTTTTCAAGGGTTCTCAGCTGGGTTTCCGCTCTTGCCAGATAAACTCTGGCCTCATCAAACTCGGGGTCGAGCTCCAGCGCTTTCTTCCAGGCCTGCAGTGCTTCTGGCAGGTTCTCTTTTCCGTACAGTTTTACCCCTTTATCATAAAGGTCCTTTGCCTGTCTTCTGTCTTTCTTTGAAACGACTTTCTGTTCTTCCTTTTTTTTGTTTTCATCCTCCAGTTCTTTTAAAAGGGCCCTGGCGTCCCTGTGCCTTGAGTCAACATCAAGTATAAGTTTCAATTTGGCGATTGCTTCTCTCTTTTTTTCCCTGCGTGAATACGACTTTGCATCCTCGAACATACCCGCAAGTATTTCCCTTGCAAGCGAAGGGTCGGTTTTACGAAGCGCCCTCGTCATACCCAGGCGTGCTTTTTCATTAAACGGGAAGATAAGCAGTATCTCCTCCCAGAACTTGATCGAACCTGTGTAATTCCCGGTAGCATACGCCCTGTCACCCAGTCTCCTGAGGTCATTAATGAGCTTGTAAAAAGGAGAAAATAGTGAAACAGATTTTTCTTCCTCTCTTTTCAGGGCGATTGTGGCCCTTATGATATATTCCTGGATCTGGGTGTTTTCAGGGTCTATAAGCAGGCCCTCATTGAGGACCGAAAGGGCCTTCTTGTACTGCTCAAGATTGTACTGTTTGATACCTTCCCGGAGAAAACGCGCTACATCAACCGCCATCTTACTCGATTCTTCCCTTGTCTTTTTCTTCAATGCCTCTCTGGCACGCTCGATATAATCCCTGGATACTTCTATTTTGTAATTCATCGCGATCGCATTTTCGAACTGATCTATCGATTCTTCATACTGCTTGCTGTTGAAGAGTATAACACCATTGTCGAAATAGCTCTTTGCCAGAGCCGTGAGTCTGTCCTTTTCACTTTCCTTAAAAAATATTTTTGATAAATATATCCGGGCTTCCTCATCGTCCGGCTTATACTCCAGCAGGTTATTCCATTCTATCCTGGATCCTCCAAGATCATTTTCACTGAAAAAATGGATGGCATCCATTCTTATTCCGTTGACTGTTTTCTCTAAATCAGCGTTTTCGTATTTTATGGACGCCAGCTCTCCTTCCGGATAAAATTTTTCGGCAAATGAGAATAAATCAAGGGCAGCATCGAACTCTTTTTGGTCCAGGAAACCATCACCTTTATTAATTATTTTTTCGTATACCTTCCTCTTTTTCATCTTCTCTATCGAGTTGAACCCCCCAGCGAGAAGCCCGTACAGGTCCTCCTCTTTGGGGTTGCTGTTATCTTTCACATATAAAAAATTTTCATAGGCACCGTCAATGTCCCCTTTATCCAGAAACTCAAAGCCGTCTTTCAACCTGCCTGTGAGGTCCTCGATCTTTTCCAGCGTTTTTTCAAGCAAAATTTTTGCTTTATCGTTCCAGGGGTCCCGTTTCAGGACCTCTGTCAGCACCTCGACAGCCTCATAATAATTCTTGTTTTCATAAAACTCTTTCCCGTCTTCCACATATTTGGCTGTTTCTTTTATGAACTCCTTGTCCTGGGCACGAAGGGGTAAAAAACACAGCATTACAAAAAATGCCGTTAAAAAGAATACCATCCGGTTATACTTTATCATTTTTCGGGGAATTCCTTTTAATATTCACGGTCTCAACCTATTAGTTTTTACTGTTATCTTTATCGACATGTCGCAGTTTTATTTTAAAATATCCAGCCTGAAACCCTGCCCTTTGCACAGAATATTCTTAAACTTTATCTATATTTTCGATCATGAGCAGGGCAAAAAAAAGTGACACAGTACCCCTTTTTATTGTAATTTAACTGCTACATCCAAGTCAATCCACAATTAGTTTTTGTACTACCTTCGGGCTTGCCCGACTTTAGCTCAAACAAAGTTTGAGAGGTTGCTCCAATAACAAATTAATCGCGGTGAACAAATGAAATATAAACTTTTAGCGCTTGATCTTGATGGAACGCTTCTGAGCGATAATGGAGAAATTAGCCCCGAAAACCTTTCCAGTATTGAAAAGGCCAGCAAAGCCGGGACAAAGGTCATCATTTCAACAGGCAGAAGCTACACTTCAGCAAAAAAATTCATATATCAGGTAAACTCCCCTGACCCGGCCATCACATACACGGTTGCTGTTATTCAAAACCATGAAAAGATAATCCGGAGAATAACGATCGATAATGAATTAACAGGATCACTTTTAAAAACCTTTAAAGACATGGGTTATTACCCAATAATTTATTTAACAGATGATAACAAGTATTTTGAGAACCTGGGGGATTTTAAGGACGGGTTTTTAAAGTTTTCGGCAGGAACAGAAAGCAACCTTAAAAAAATAAACAATTTGTATGATAGAAGCTGGGATGAAGTTATCAGGATCAGCGTTGCCGCCGGCGAAGCTGATATCCCGATCCTGCATTCTACCTTGCGGAAAAAATACGGCCGTGCGATTAAAACCGTGGACACGTACTTTTCGTGTTGGAATTTCTACTTATTCGAAATCCTGGATAAAAGCTGCTCAAAATCGATCGCCCTGGACTTTATTTGCAGCATGTACGGCATTGACAGTTCCGAGGTGATCACGGTCGGGGATAACAACAACGATCTGGACATGATCCGCTGGGCGGGCCTGGGGGCTGTAATGAAAAACGGCCTTGCAGATGTTTTGATCGAGGCAGATTATATCACAGAGAAAAGCAACAATGAAAACGGTGTTTCAGAGGTAATAGAAAAATTTATATTATAATACTACAGCGTGTCTATGTAACTATATTATCATTTATGTAGTCACATAAAGGGGTTATGATATGATTACAATCGGTATTCGTGAATTGAAAATTCATTTAAGCAGATATATTGGGAAGGTAGAAAGTGGTGAAGAGATGATTATCTATACTGATTCGAGTGCACTTGTAAAAAAATACTCTCTCGAACAGGACTCGGCATATGTTATAAATTGCCTGGGAAAAGCTGATGCGATTGCAATATCTGTAGGTCAGATTTTTCATCACAAATTTCCTCCGCAAACAAAGGAATTTTTTCTGATAATGGTGTCCTACGATTCTCAAATAGCACCTTTAAGAATGAGCTTATCCGCATATTTCGACTGACTAACACGATAAAGAAATCTCCCCATACCGTAATATTTGAGAACTTCGGCAAATGTATGATTCGTTTCTTTTGCTTTATTCTGAAGCTGGGCCTTAAAGGAAGCTTCTATGTTTTTAATATCCTTCTTCAAATCATTGTTTCGAGTATTGGTTTAACAATTTTACCTACGCGGCAAATCTTAGCGTACTTCATAATATCTTGAGGAGCTGCATCCTTCTCGGTAACCGCTAACTTAAGAGCATCTCTGGCAACATTTACACCTATTCTATTTCTAAATTTAAATCAATCAGCAATTGTTTTTGCGAGGCTATAAATTCTAACCATATGACTTTCAATTTCATGGGTCACTATTCCAGCTTCCCATGTTGAAGGAGCAAACTGATAAAACTTCACGGTCTGTTAAATGCTGTAGTAGGATAAAGATTTGAGCATATATTGACGAACCCGAAAACGAGTACTGGTAACCTGCTTAAAGCAATAGATATGTATTGGAAAGCGATTGGAAAATACCCGGAAACTCCTGCGGTTGTACAAGAGTTCGATGATGTGAGGGAGTTGAGTTCGGAAGAACTTAAGGAGAAGTTGCATAAAATAAGCGGTAAGATTAGAAGTCAAATCGAAATGAGCAATGGAGACTTAAAAAGAATAACGTCGTCGTAATGGTTGGCATCATTCATTTTCATTTTTAATCTCCTTTTTAAAAGACGTTCCCCTTTGGCCCAGCGGGAGTGTCTTTTTTACATATAATACAACATTTCCTGACATACAAGTATTTTCTATGTATGATGAAAGCAAAATGGTAGTAAGTTGCGCTTGACAAACCATTTCCCTTTTCTTTACTCTTTTCAATTTCATACTTCACCCATCGGCTAGTACATGTTTTTTCACCTACTAAAACAACGGTTACAGATGTTCCTTCAAGTTGCTTATTTATCCAATTCTTAATTGCAGTATCCCCTTGTCTTTTTAATGATTCAAAATCTGCGGCGTCAATAAAACCTGCAGCTTCTCTTCCTTAAGAATAACCCAACTATCCCTTACAACCATTGCTCTTGATACATCTTTATATTTAAAACTGAAAAATACCCTTCTTGCCATTTTAACAAACCCCTTTTGATACATAAAATAGATAAAATAAATAAATTGCTATCAAAATTCCTATAGAGCCATAGAACCAGCCTAATGTAACCGAAAACATAATTCTTAATTTCTTATGAACTTGTTTTTTAAACCTATAAGCATTCATACTAAACAAATATTCATCAGTCTTTAACCTGTTTTCAACAACCCAATCATACAACTTTCGGTACATGCGTTCTTGCCATAAAAAGTATGTATCCAGGAACCAAAAAACTAATAAAGGAATAAAAGCAATCCAAACTTGATATATATTCCCTTTTAACAATAAAGCAACAACAACTAATGTTATAGCCCAACCTTTTATCATAAATGAATTGAAAGCCATTCGTTTTATGATGTCTTGAATTATAGTAACCTCTGCTAATAGGTATTCGTTAAGACTTTTCTTATCTTCCATCTGTCTTTCCCTTTAAGCAACTGGTCTATATAAATTGTACATCCATACTCTGTGGACGTAAAGGTATTTAATTATGAAACAAGAAAAGTAAGTTTATATTTATACTTATGAATCATCCGTCTTTACGGATGTTTTTTTTTACTTTTTTAAAGAGTTTCCAAAACTTCTATTGATTTTATTTACGTTGTGGCAGAAGTTCCTGATAGTTCTTTAAGAAGTAAGAGTAAAAAAAAATCATAGGAGGTAGTAGAAATGGGAAAGTCAGAAGGTGTAGGACACGAAAATCATTACAGGGTCGCATTGTAGTTTTGAGTTGGAAGGTGGAAGAGAGGCTGCAATAAAAATACTTGGTGTTGAGATGGTAGAAGATGCAGAGAAAAGTCTACGAGAAATTATTTCGACTCGACTTTCAGATGACGGAGATACGGCAAAACGGTGTTTCAGAAGTAATAAAAAAATTTATATTATAATGTCTCACAGTTAAACCTTTTTAATAAATGCCCGGTACATACTGCCCAGGATAATGATCTTTATTTCCGCAAACCGGGTGAGGGGGCTTTCGGGGAAGCTCTGCAAAAAGTTCTCAATGGCATCGAGGGGTTTTTTAAACATCTGTAAAATCTCTTCCATTCCAATCTTCCGTACGGAAAAAAAGAACATCAGAAACTTTTCATAGGCCCCGGCAACCCTTTGAAACTCCTGATAGGCCTGGGCCCTTCTGTCAACATCTACCGGACACCCTTTCACCGCATCATCGATAAAAGATTTCAAGAATTCGTACGCGTTATCCGCTCTTTCGGAGTGCAGCTTTGATCTGAACGATGGGGTTAAACTTTTGATCTCCTCCAGCTGCCGGTCGTATATTTCAATATATTTTTTAAACTTTATTTCCGTCTGGGGCCGGGTCCGGAATACCGCGTTATTAAAATTCTTATCGAAGTAACACGATATAAGCTCATAAGCTGTATTACTGATAAGACCGAAATACTTCTCATCCCTGATTTCATTTTTTCGTTCAATGACCGTTTTTTCTATTATTTTTTCAAAAGCTTCCCTTCCTTTTTTCTCTTTCTCCTCTCTCTTTTTTTCCTGCTCTCTGGCCCTCGCTTTAAGATGGTCATAACTACTGTACCCTTTTTTTATCCCTTCGTTGTAAACCCCGCGGGCAACCTCATAGTCATGAATTACCGAAAACCCGGGCCCTCTTTTATAAGACTCCTTTATTAGATCGTAAGCTTCATTTATCCTGACTATGGTATCGTGCGAATAGTCAGGGTTCTCCGCGTTCGAATCCGGATGAAATCTTTTCGCGAGTTTCCTGTATATCTTGTTTATCTCAGATAACCGGGAATCCGTTGAAATACCGAGGGTCCTGTAGGCTTCTATAAGTTCACCCTTTATCACTATTGTTCCTTTTAAAATCCTGTAATACCGGTCAAAAAAAGTTTAGAGGACCGTGTATTTCAAAAGATCCCCGAAAGAGAAAAAAAGCTCACCGGCAAGCAGCTCCTCGTTCTCTTTTAGAGGGGACTTTTTCTTTAAAAAATCATTTATTACATTGCCGTTCTCATCCTTGTGCAGATGAGGAGTGACAAGATTCATTCTAAGTTCGGTAACTCCTCTGGATGTGTAACTCAAAATCTTTATTGTACCGTCTTCCAGTATTTCATCAACAATACCTACATGAGATACGTAGTCCCCGCTCTCTTCTGTGGTTCTTTTAAAAAAAACAACATCCGCCTGTTTGGTTGGCGGTTTGAAGTAGACAAGGCCGTGGGCCTCGAGGGTCTCAAACAGACGATGGGAAACCGAAGTCGCCCCAGGGTTCTCGTTTAACCTGACCTTGTACCCCAAAGTCTGATAAACACCCAGAACAAACCCCGAGCAGTCATTTCTGGAAATAGCGCGCTCTCCTGTCAGGTCTTTCATACCCAACAGACTTCGGGAATAGTCCACGATTTCCAGCCTCTCCCTTAACCCGATGTCCGCCGGTTCTGACAGCTGCACCGGTTGGGGTCTTTGAACAGGGGCTGTAACGCAGGAAACCAATAAAAGGCTGGTTAAGATAAAACAGATAATAATTTTCATCATCATTTCCACAAATAAGGAAAGGGCCGCAAAGATCAGCCGCTCTTAATCCATTACTGCAACTTCACATCCAATGGCCTGAAGCGCTGACGCCGCTTTCAAAGCATCTTTTTTTTCAGAAAACCCAAGCCGTAAAATCCCTCCCTCTCCTTCTCGAATATTTACGATCTCAATATCTTTTATATTTACATCGTGGTAATATATAGTATTTGTAATTCTTGCCAGCTCCCCATGCTTGTCCTGAACAGCAACACGCACATCAAACAGCGGCTTTAAAAATCCCTTGCTGTATCTCGGGATTGTTTTTCTTTCTTTCTGCGCATTTACAAAGAACCTGTCCAGGTAATTATCGTCAGAAAGACGGTCGGTCAGATACGAAAGTTCCTTTTTAAAATCAGAAAGTGCCTTTTTCACTTCATTCATATTTGTTTTAATGATATCTCCCCACATAGCATAACTTGAAGATGCGATCCTTGTCATGTCTCTGAAACCGCCGGCAGCGAGGTTCCTGAACAGGTCATTATTTTTTTCCGCCAGATGGTTCGTGAGCAGGACCGCGAGAAGCTGGGGAAGATGGCTCACATTTGCTGCAATTTCATCATGCACCTCCGAAGGCAGTATCATGACATTCGCTCCGAGAAGATCTATTAACGAAGACAGCTTTTTCACTACCTTTTTAGGCGTACCCGGAAGCGGCGTCAATACATAAACAGCATCATAAAAAAGATAGGGGTTGGAATTCTCGATCCCCCTCTTTTCACTGCCTGCCATAGGGTGCCCGCCTATAAAATAGACACCCTTCCTGATGTGCTTTTCGGCAATACTGCAAATTACCGATTTGGTGCTGCCAACATCGCTGATTACCGTATTTTTATCAACGTGCTGAAAAATGTCCCCGAGCCTTTCGCCGATGTCCAGAAGCGGCGTGCAGACAAATACAAAACTGCTTCCTGAAAGTGCTTCCGGGATCCTGGAATATTCAAATCCGTCATTAATTATTTTCATCTCCAGGGCTTTAGCGATAGTTTCTGACCTGCTGACACCCGTCACTTTCAGGCCCTTTTTTTTAAAGGTGTGGCATAGAGCCCCCCCGATCAAACCAAGCCCGATCACCGTGACTGTAGTCCCTTCATCAATCATTTTTTGTTCCTTATACATAAAAATTGCCTAATTAGTTTCGGGTGCTAATCGATGAACCTTCCAACAGCCTTTGCTATGATCTGCAGCTCTTTCATCATTTCATCAAACTGCTCAGGATAAAGCGACTGCGCCCCGTCCGATTTTGCGTGATCAGGGTCATGATGGACCTCAACTATCAATCCGTCGGCACCTGCGGCGATACTGGCACGGGCCATGGGAATAACCTTGTCCCTGATCCCTGTTCCGTGTGACGGGTCTGTAAATATCGGTAAATGGCTCAATTTTTTTATTACAGGGACCGCGCTGATGTCCAGAGTATTTCTTGTATAATCTTCAAATGTTCTAATACCCCTCTCGCACAGGATTACATTCTGGTTCCCGCCTTTTAATATATATTCACTCGCCATAAGCCACTCCTTTATTGTCGACGACATACCTCTTTTAAGAAGAACGGGTTTCCGTAATTTCCCCACCTCTGCCAGCAGCATGAAATTCTGCATGTTCCTCGCCCCGATCTGCAGGATGTCGGCGTATTCACTTACCAAAGAGATCTGACTCACATCGATCACCTCGGTTATCATAAGGAGCTCATGTTTTGTGGCGGCTTCCCTCAATAATTTCAGACCTGTTTCCCCCATACCCTGAAAACTGTACGGTGAGGTCCTTGGTTTAAAGGCACCTCCTCTCAAAATTTTTCCCCCGTACTTTTTTACTGCCTTCGCGATTATTGAAATCTGTTCTCTGCTTTCAACGGCACACGGACCGGCAGCCACAACAACCTCATCCCCGCCGATTTTTACACCATTTATATCAATTATCGTGTCCTCTTTTTTAAATGACCTCGACGAGAGTTTATTGGGGTCGGTGATTCTGATGACCTCGTGTACACCTTCCAGGATCTCGAGCTGCCTAATGTCAATCCCGGTTTTATCACCAATGGCCCCTATTATTGTGTGAGTCACACCGTCAGACCGGTGGATTTCGAACCCCATCTCTTTCAAATGCTCAATTACATTTTGTATCTTAACTTCCTGTACTTTCGGCTCCATTACTACTACCATACATTCCTCCTGCTATAATTTTTTTATGGAGAGAAGGTCAATTTCCGTGTTACTGTATCGGGAGGAGATTTCCTTTAAAGCAGTGTTTAAAAAGGACAAAGCTCCGGCGGGACCGGGCAAAATGAAAAGTGTAAAAAAAGACGACAGTATCAAAACGAAAAAATAGAAAAGAGCAGCGAGTGTGAAATCAAAATTATCGAACGACAAAAAAAGAGATTTTTTAATTACTCTCCATATCGTATCCTCGTTGCTTAAAACATAGAGAGGATACACCCATAAAAGTATAAAAAGAAAGAATATCAGCATCCAAAAATTGATCGCGGCTATAATTACCGATATATCAGTACTCAGAACAAATATATAAAAATATATATTCGCCGCAACTGCTCCGATCACAACAAAGATCAGGCAGGAAATAATCACCGATTGGAAAAAATTATTTTTTATTGATCTAAAAAGATAACCGAACCTTTTCGCTTCATGAAATACTACCCGCTGTGTATAATCGCTTATACCCACGATAGAGCCGGATATAAGAAAAAAGCTCACGATTAAAAAAGTCAAATAAAGGAAAAAGGGCCTTCCTTTACGCGATGCTTTTGTGTTAAAAAACAGTATTTCAATATTTCCCTCACTGATATCTTCGATCTTGAATGTAACTACATCCCTGCCTGATGGGCTCCTCAGCGTTATCGGGCCGTTTATTTTCCGAATATCGCCATAGGCCAGGGACTTTTCCTCGAGCACTTCCACGGAGCTTTTATCAAAAGAACTCAAAAAGACAAATTTGCGGATCGTGTTGAAATCACTTTTTTTAAAAACATAAACCCTGTCGAACTGCGTTAACCCTTCCCCCTGTCCCTTTGAAACTACGATAAGAGCCAGTTTTGCATAGGAGGGGTCAGCCTCCAGAACCGATATGTTAATTGAGTCAATATAACGGATCAGCAACGGCACCAGTTTAACTGCCGAATAAAAAAAAGTTAACAGAGGTAAAAAAACAAGCAAGTTTACCAGTATCAATCTTTTAATATTGCCTGCAGAAAAAAATCTATATTTTAAAAGAGTGTTTTTTCTCATTTTAATAAAATCTCTGAAAAACCACGGTCACTAATTAGTTCTGAAACCGATCATGGCGTCAATCCACCGAAAGCATTGGAACCTGCGTAAGGTCAAAAATAAATATATCCAGATTTTGTGAAAAAAAAACAATTCTTTTTAAATGACAGCCGATATAATAACATATTATCTGTCTTTTGTTCAGGAAGTTCTGCATCTAAGCGGAACTTACCCGGATACATAACAATACGGGAACCCTCCCTTTGGAAACGAGCAAAAAAATAACTGTAGAGGTAAACGGTTTCAGAAAAATCATGGTAGCCGGAGGAATTTCACTTCTGGAGCTGAAGGATAAAATAGCTATTAAAGAAGACCCTCTGGTCCCGGTTGTCGGAGCACTTTACAACAACAGGATAATGGGGCTCGAGTATAAAATTACAAGAAACAGCAATGTACGGTATATTACAACTAAAGATGTGGAAGGCGCGAACATATATCGAAAAAGCCTGTCACACCTGCTGCACGCGGCATTCATGGATATCACAAAAGGGAAGGCGACCCTTAAGATCGAACACTCACTTAATAAGGGGTATTTTTATTCATACATCAGTAAAAAACCTCTTACCGAAACACTGGTAAAAAAAATTAAGAACCGCATGGATGAGCTGGTCTCGGAAGATATGCGGTTTAACAAAAGAGAGTGTGAAGTGGAGGACGCGCTTGATGTTTTCGAAAAAACAGGTGTCCGGGATCGATTTTATCTTCTCAAATATTTAAGCATCCCTAAGGTAACCATTTATGGGCTTCTCGGATGCGTCACCCTGGGACAGGGCCCGCTTGTACCGAGCACCGGGTATTTAAAATTATTCTCTCTCAACTATTATCCCCCGGGGATGGTTCTGACCTTCCCCGGAACCAAAAAACCGAAAGAACTGCCATCTTCGCCCGAGCAAAAAAAACTCTTTCAAATATACTCGGAGCAGAGAGCATGGAGTAAAATTCTTGATGTCGATTCAGCCGGAAAACTAAACCGCTTGATAATAAACCGGAAGATCGATGACCTCACCTGGGTGTCGGAAGGGCTTCACGAGAAAAAAATTTCCCAGGTGGCAGATATTATTACAAAGAACGTGAAAAAAAAGCGTGTCATACTTCTCGCGGGCCCCTCTTCATCCGGAAAAACCACATTCGCAAAACGGCTGAAGATACAACTCCTTGTTAACGGGATCGACCCCAGGGTTATCTCTCTTGATAATTACTACCTGCCAAGAAAAGAAATGCCGAAAGACGGGAACGGTGTCATCGATTTTGAAAACATCGGTGCCCTGGACCTGGAACTTATAAACCGGCATCTGAAGCAGCTTATAAAGGGCGAAAAAATTCAAATACCGGAATATGACTTCAAAACGGGCGAGAGGGAACCTGGAACGGACGTTGTCAGCCTGAGCGGCAACCAGGTTGCTATTTTTGAGGGTATACACTGCATGAACGAAAACCTGACAAGCCTTATTGACAAAGAAGAAAAGTACAAGATATACATCAGTGTGCTTACCAAGCTGAACATCGATTACGTAAACCACATACCGACTTCAACGGTAAGGCTGATCAGGCGAATAGTCAGGGATTACCAGTTCAGAGGGTATTCGGCCAGGCACACGATCAGACAGTGGCCTCTTGTGAGGGCCGGGGAAGAAATAAATATTTTTCCATATCAGGAAGAAGCTGACATTATGTTCAATTCATCCCTGGTGTATGAAATGTCGGTTTTGAAAGGATATGTTGAACCGCTATTAAAAGAGATAGAAGACAGCGATGAGGAGTACACCCAGGCGAAACAGCTTTTGCATTTTATTTCAAATTTTGTTTATATCACACCAGAATGTGTCCCTTTGACATCTATTTTAAGGGAGTTTATCGGGGGAAGCGGCTTTCACTATTAATATGACAACAACATGCCGTTTTCTTCTGCGCAGTAATGATACTTCCTCACCGTGCTCCCCGGCATCCGCTTTAACGTAACCCGCCTCTCATTCCGGATACCTTCTGTCAGGCCCTATGGATTTTTTAACACCTTTTTTTGAAATCTCATATAAAATTCCCAATAATGGCACGGTATCGAAATAATAGAATTCACCCCCGCCGAATTTACCGCTTTGTATCACCGGGATACCTTTTTTTTGGTACTCCTCGATTACTTCCTTACAATTTTCCACCCTCTCCTTTACGTGGTGAAGGCCCTCGCCATTATTTTCGAGGTGATCAAAATAAATGTTCGGTCCTGTCAGGGGCTGAATAAGTTCGAGCTGTACATCGCCTGTCCAGCAAAACCCTATCAACGCGGACCAATCCGCGGGCTTTCCCCTGTAAGTACCTTCCGTCATTCTCGGCGGGCCGTACTCATAAATATCCCATGGGCCGGCGCCGAAAAAATCGTTGTACTGCTTTACAGACTTTTCCAGATCTTTTACAACAATCCCTACCTGCATGATCTTTTTCTCTTTCATGTCATCATCTCCCTATTTGTTCTTGGTGCCACTTCGGGCTTGCTCGACTTTATTCACCAAGAACTAAGTGGCCTCGGATTTCAATTTATCTCACCCTGTTCTTCCTCCTCCATAAGTAAGGGTTTTCAAAAGGCAGGTCAGGGTGAAGCTTTGAAGCTTTAAGTATATTTATTGCGATCTCCGGGAACCCCCCGTCACCGTAAACCGTCACAGTCTCATACCCGAGCCCCGCTATAACGATCTTCAATGACAGAGGATATCCATCGACAAATACATGCACGAGCAGCCGGCCGTAGATATCATATCCGTCAGACATGTATGTCACCTTTCTCGCCTTCCTGATCTCCATTCCCGTAAACTCTTTGGCTTTTCTACCGTAAGGCTGGTCCCTGTAAAAACCCGTGTCCGGGTTTTTGGTTTCCGGGGTATCCACACCTAAAAAACGCATGCGGGTTCCCTTGTATATTATTGTATCACCATCTACTATTTCAAGAAAAAACCGGGAGATCCTTTTTTCATCTCCGGTCTGGTCCGAGGCACTGCCGGCGCTAAAAAAAAGACCTGCAACAAGAAAACTGATAATAAAGGCTCTTATAAACCTCATTTTATTGCTATTTATTCCGATGGCTATATTACTCAGTAAATATAGAGGTAAACAATGGGAAAATTCAAGGTGTATGTCGCGGAAAAAAGTTACATGGATTACTCCGCTGAAAAGGAAATAGTTGAAAATGCCGGGGGAAAACTGCTTTTTGCCCAATGCAAAGATGAGAAAGACATAATTGAACAGTGCGGCGATGCAAACGCCATACTTCTGAGGCAGACGACCTTAGGCGAAAAAGCTCTTAGAAAACTAAACAACCTTCGTGTGATTTCCAGGTATGGTGTGGGGTACGACAATGTGGATATCGAAGCCGCTAACAACCACGGGGTCGTAGTCACCATTGTACCCGACTACTGTATAAGCGAGGTGGCGGACCATACTATTGCCCTTCTTATGTCATCGATCAGGAGGGTCCCCTTAAGAGATCGACTGGTAAGAAAGGGAGGTTGGGACCTGACTTCAGAGTACCCTGTGTTCCGGACAAAGAATAAAACACTTGGCTTGATAGGTTATGGTAAAACAGCAAGAGAAGTGAGACAAAGACTTTCAGGGTTTCCATTCCGTTTTACGGCTTATGACCCCTTTGTGCCGGACAATATTTTTAAAAAGGATGATGTCTCCAGGCTTGATTTTCACACCCTTGTAATGATCTCCCACTACATATCGATTCATGTGCCCTTAAACGAGGAAACATATCACCTTTTCAACATAAACACTTTCCGCAAAATGAGACGCTCCTCTATCCTGATCAACACGTCAAGAGGGCAGATTGTCGACAACACGGCTCTTTACACGGCTTTGAAAGAAAAATTTATTTCCATGGCGGCGCTTGATGTGTACGAAAACGAGCCCTTTGATTCCCAAAACCCATTATCGACTCTCGACACTGTCATTCTATCCGACCACGCTTCCTGGTATTCCGCCGAATCCCAGAAGGAGCTCCAGATAAGGACAGCGTTAGAAGCGGTAAGAGTGCTCTGCGGCAAGATGCCTGAAAATCCTGTAAACCCCGGTGTATTCCACGCAGGGCATCCTGAACACAAAAAATACAGTGATGCGTATTCACTCCACATATAAGAGGTTTTTTAAAGGATCAAACTTCAAACGCTTTCCCGGCTCGATGCACAGAAAATCACCCCCGGCCCATTCACCATCGACGAACCTTCTCAATATCCCGGGCGAACCTTTTACCTCGTCATAAATCATCTCATGCCCGAGACGGCTGCTCAGAGACCTCACGCATCTCTTTGTATAATCTCTCCCCAGTTCGGCCACTTTCCGGCCCAGCTCATCCCACCTTATAAATGTGAGATGGGTGTAGTTTTGCATAAGCATCTGCTCGATAACATCTCTCTGTTTTTCATTTATCATCCGGTTGTAAAACTCGCTGTATTTTTCGGCAAAGTCCGGGCTGCCGGGAAGCGGAAAGCCCTCTATCCAGCCGATGGAAAACCAGAAGGTACCGGGCCTTTCTTTTACGTAATCGGCATGGAATTTCCTGTCCCCGATCAAAAGAGGAATACAGTCATGGAAGCTGTGAACTATGATAGGCAGCTTAGGATGAGTTATATCAAGTGTGCCGTTTCCGCAGAGACCGTAATTTACGAGTATATAATCGTATTTATCCGTTTCGACGCTGTTTAAAGCTTCCTTTAGTGATCTGTTCAATCTGTCGGGGAGCTCGTGAAGCCCCTGATACAAAAACTCCGTGTCGATCCTGTGCACCGAACGGGACGCGCAGTAGCGGAGTTCATGATTCATTACATTACAGGATATTAATTTTAATCTGATTTTTCTACCCCTCCAATAGTTGAATAAAAATATAATCTATTCAATAAACCGGCAATTAATTTTACAACCCTGCAAAACCAAATAACGATTCACCTTGCCTTTTATAAATTACCAGTTTTATTTTAATTCCACCTGGAGAGAGAATCTTGATAGCTGATTATCCTGTCTACAGAATACTTTTAATAGCCTGGTTTTCCTCAGCCGCGATTTTCTTTACAGCCCTCTTTTTCGTTTCCGCACCCTACGGCCGTTACAGCCGGCCCGGCTGGGGCCCTACGACCCAGGCAAGATTCGGGTGGCTGATCATGGAATCGGCGGCCCCTATTATTTTTTCATTTTTCCTTCTGGCCGGCAACAGTATGCTTAACCTGACCACGGTGCTCTTTTTTAGCATGTGGCACATACACTATGTTCAAAGGGCCTTTCTCTATCCCTTTCGGATGCGCAACGGGAAAAAACCAATGCCGCTGTCTATCGTATTTATGGCCCTTCTTTTCAACGCGGTCAACGGTTATCTAAACGGACGTTATCTGAATTTGTCTTCCAACATGTATTCATCCGATTGGCTTAAGGACCCGCGTTTTATTATCGGGTCGATAATCTTCTTTACCGGTTTTCTTATAAACCTTCAATCAGATTCTATCCTTCGGAAAATGAGGGACCCCGGAGCGTTTACTTATAAAATTCCGGAAGGCGGGATCTTCAATTTTGTTTCATGCGCAAACTATTTCGGAGAAATTTTTGAATGGTTCGGGTGGGCGTGTCTCACCTGGTCCCTCCCCGGGCTCGCGTTCGCAATATGGACAGCGTCCAATTTGATGCCGAGAGCAAGGGCACACCACAACTGGTACCAGGAAAATTTTCCGGATTACCCGAAAAACCGTAAAGCGATAATACCCTTTTTATTTTAAGAAAGGCATATTAAAATCAGGTGCAGGCCTATAAACCCTAACCAGACAAACCGCATTCTTTATTTTTAATAGTTGCCAGCAAACTAAAGTTTGTGCCAAAAAAGCAAGGAAATACTAAGCGCCTAATGTACTTTAAGCTGTTTTTTCAGCGTCGATACAAGGATCTTGTGATCTATCGGTTTTTGAAAAATACCGGCAAGCCCTAATTTCTGGGCATCGATGTTAAGACGCACAGTGTCCCCGGCCGAGCTCAGGAGATATATCGGGCCCTCAAATCCCCTCTCGCTTAATGCCGAGGACACCTTACTGCCGGCATCAATAGTTTCCATCATCAAATCAACAATTACAGCATCCGGTTTTATGCGCTCGGCAATTTTTAATCCTTCCTCACCTTCAGCGGCTTCCCCCACACTAAATCCGGATGCCTCCAAAACTATCCTCATCGCAGCCCGAAGATCAGCATCGTCATCAATAATCAGGACAGTCTTTTGCCCGGCGTTTTCCATAACCCTCTCCTTGTATTCCAATAAGAGTAATGTAACGAATTCAACTGCTTTTTTCCAGTTCTCCCTGGCACGCGCTGTCAAAACTCCGTCAAACTCAAACCCGTATCCTCTGATACCGATCAGCCAGGCATCAGGTTCTTTATCGAAAGTGTCCTTGCAGATAGCCAGGATCGAACCGGGATCCACGGCATGAGTCGTAAATGTGATTTTGTCTGAAGGCTCTACCTTTCTCACGCTGAAAGGCTCTTTCCCTTCGACTGCCGCGTCCACAAAGATCACTATGTCATATTTCGCGATATCTATCGCGTCTTCTATCTGAAGCTGATAATTCTCATCCGTGTCAACAAACGGCAATCTCAGCTTTTGTATCTCATCAGTGGCCAGCGGGCCCAGACCATCGTCCTGACGGCCGGGGTTCCCGTACCCATATATCAGTATCCCGCCTTTATATGTGTACTTCAACCACGGGCCTTTTCATCCAGTACTTTTCCGTCCGGGTCGAATAACGTCACTTTCAGCGGCATCTGTCCTATCGCGTGGGTCGCACAGCTCAAACATGGGTCATACGCCCGGATAGCCACTTCAACAAGATTGAGCAGAGGCTCGGTAATCTCTGTTCCCTCCAGATAGTCCTCGGCGACCCGGCGCACGCTCCTGTTCATCGGCTCATTATTGCTTGTAGTAGATACAATCAGGTTAGCCATCTCGATCTGGTTGTTGTCATTAACCCTGTAATGATGGAAGAGAGTTCCCCTCGGAGCTTCAAGGATACCGACTCCTTCGTTCCTCCTTTCACCTGCCGTAACCAGATCCTCACCCTGAAGGTCCGGGTCATCCAGGAGCTCCTTGATCTTTTCCGCGGAATGCACGAGCTCGACCAACCGTGCCCAGTGATACGCCATTGTCATGTGAACAGGCTTCCCGCCTCCCAGCTCCATAAACTCCCTTCGCTTTTCCTCGGCGACAGGCGTATCGATAAAGTCACAGTTGTTCATTCTCGCGAGCGGTCCGACCCTGTACCAGCCATTTTCCTGGCCTATGGATTTAATGAACGGAAACTTCATGTAGCTCCAGTTTTTGACACCCTCCCGGATATAGTCAAGGTAATCCATAGGTTTTACCTTGTCGAAGATTATTTTGCCATCCTTGTCCCTGGCCCGGAGCAGACCGTCATACAGGTCGAGCGCCCCGTCTTCACGCACAAGGCTCACATAATTCGATTCGAAGGTGCCGAGTTTTGACAGACGGTCAATATCCTGCTGAATGAGCTTTTTACAAATGTCTATCGACTGGATGGACCATTCAATCATCTGATCGATATCCTTTTTTAATTCATCCCGTTCCTCTATGCTGAGGTTTTTGTTGATACCCCCGGGTATAGCCCCGGTGCCGTGTATTTTTTTGCCTGCTGTAGCTTTTATAACTTCTTGCCCGTATTTTCTCATCAAAATCGCCTGCGTCGCAAGCTCGGGGTGTTTGAGCACGATTCCGATAACATTTCTGATCGCAGGATCCGCGTCGTAACCCAGTAAAAGGTCCGGCGCGCTCAGGTAAAAAAAGTGAAGCGCGTGAGACTGAAAAGTCTGCCCGTAATGCATAAGGCGGCGCATCTTCTCACCTGTCGGCGTCAGTTTATCCGCGCCAACGATAACGTCCATTGCTTTTGCCGCGCACAGGTGGTGGCTTACGGGGCAGATCCCGCAGAGACGCTGCACAATAACAGGCGCTTCCCAGTACATCCTGCCTTTTATAAATCGCTCGAACCCTCTGAATTCAACCACGTGCATTCTTGCCTGTTCTATTTTTCCCTTTTTGTCCAGGTGAATGGTTACTTTTGCGTGTCCTTCTATCCGTGTGACAGGATTTATGACAATTTTTCGGTTTTTGACAGCCGGCATTTTATTCCTCCAGTTGTTTAATCATATTTAAACATTTCATAGGGTATCACCGGCTCTTTCCCTGACAGGAGAGCTGTCAACGCTTCCCAGTACGCGTCAGCCGGTGGTGGACATCCAGGTATAAATAAGTCGATTTTTACCACTTCGTGCAGCGGGTACACCCTGTCAAGCATCAACGGTATGTCCGGATCATTCGGCAGTACGCCATCGACTACGGAGGGCCCTTTAAGATAGGCTTCCTCCATGCATTCCTTCAAAGAGATTGTATTCCTTAATGACGGTATGCCGCCGGTGAGCGCGCACGCACCCACAGCTATCAGCACTTTGCAGTTCTTCCGGAAAGAATAAAGAACCTCAACATTCTCCTGGGAAGCGCAGCCGCCTTCCACTATTCCGATATCGACCGGCCCGCTGAATTTTTTTATGTCATCAATCGGTGACTTATCAAAATCGACGAGCTCGATCAGCTTTACTATCCTGTCATCAATATCAAGAAGTGACATATGACAGCCAAAACACCCTGCAAGGTGGGCTGTTGCTAATTTAGGTTTTGCCATTTTGATTTCCCCTGCTAAATAGTTCCTGGTGACAACTTCGGGATTGCCCGGCTAAAGTCGAGCAAGCTCGACAACTCCGGGGTTTTACCCGGCGTTGCACCAGATTACTTTATTGAGCCGCATCAGCGCGACTAATTAGTTCTATAAGAACTAATTATTCTTGGACTTCTTTTCAATATCCGACCCTATCGGCGCCTTGTCGAAGAGTCGTGTACCGTAGGGCATGCTGAATCCCTTACGTTTAATCACAATACTTCCTACCGGGCAAACATCAACAGCTTTATCAACCACACTCAGCTGTGTTCCGGACAGGCTGCCTTCAGAGTTGACCGTTATCCTCATTTTTATACCCCGGCCTTCAAACCCGAAGACACTCTTTCCATCTATATCCCTTGAAGCCCGCACACACCGCCCGCACAGTACACACC
>DRHN01000122.1 GCA_011049595.1 Spirochaetota bacterium
ACCGGAAAAGTGAGCCATGGGTTTTCGATCATCATAAACCTTAATTTTGTTGAATCTATTCTGTATGTGCGGAACAGTCTATCTCCCGGAACACCGTCTTTATCGGCAAAAAAGTCGACCCATATGTTCCCCTCATCACTAAATTTTATCAGGGGAAGCCTTATTTCTGTTACTGTTATTGGAAACTTAAGGGTGAACTTTTGCGCGTATACTTTGTTTCTAGTCGCAACAATGTCAAGGCTTTGCGTAAGAGTGCTGTTGTCAAATAATATTCCGATAACTCCGGTTTCCAGCTCCACCGGTATATTCTCCAGTTGAAGCCCCTCAATTTCCAGGCTGGGTTCCTGCGGGGTTTCATCACCGACGGAGACTACGGGACTCAAAACAATCTTATCGAAATTATTTTTTTTAAAACTTTGAAATTCAAGATTTGAAAAATCAGATTTAATGTCGTATATATAATCTCCCTGAGTATCCGCATTTTCCGCAGATACGCCCCAGCCACCGGAAACATAATCAGAATCGGGGCCGGCGGAGAATTTTACGAGGTGCGATGTAACTCCAAAATGCATGCCCCGCGGATCATAAGAAACCCATCCGATATCGGGAAAATATATTTCGATCCAGTATCGATTATTATTTGAATGATCAAAAATGTATTTCTGCTTATCAATGTTTATTGTTATCTCTTTCTGAAATGAAACACCTTTGACGACCCTGACAGGTATCCCTATGCCCTTTAAAAGTGCAGCCGCTAAATTGCAAACTCCTTTATCTCCACCTTCCCGTTTTTGCAATACAGAAAGCGCGTCACCCGATGAGCTGTTTTCAGGTAAGTTTGAGAGTCGAATGTTCTTATCGAGCCATATAAAGATACTGTTAACGACATCGATCTGACGGTTAAGATTATAAGATAGCGCCCGCCCTATATAATTAATGTAAAAATCATCAGCTGGAGACAGCTCTGTTGAGGTTAAGTATTTACTGTCCCCGTCACTCAAAGTAACAGGAAAAGGGGATTCGCTTGACAGGGTCGTAAAGTTCACGAAGGTTTCTGCATTAAATTGCAGATCAATTTGTATGATATGGACATTTTTGTTCCAGGTAAGTTCAACCACGTTATTGCCGAAATCATCTTTAAATTCATTGATAGTTGCAGGGGGCGGGCCATAGGATTTTCTGAGCCAGGATATTTTTTGCGCGTTTAAAGTTTCTGTGTAGGATTCAGGAATAAACATTTTGTATGTAACGTCGTTTTCCAAACCGCTGCTTGAAAGTCTTTGTGTTATATATGCGGTAACGGTGCTTCTCATTTCGCCTTCGACCTGAATTGTATCCGCGCCTGTATAATTAAAAAATAAAAAAAATGCAAAGATGATCCCGGCCATACAAGTTTTTAATTTTCTCATAATTGTCATTTTTTCATCCGAAAATAGGAGTGATTGGAACTTTATTTTAACAGTATTACCGCTTAAAATCAATAGAAATAAAAATGCTCTAAACCCACAGGAAAAACGGTTCAATGATCAATCAAAAAATAATTATCGGTCTTTTGGCAGCTGTATTCGTATCAGGTTTTACAATCCCGGTTGCCCCTGCAGAAGAAAGGATTTACGACGAGGTTGTCGGGATTGATAAGTACGGCAATGTTGAAAGCCTAATAATGGAGAAACCTAAAGTAGGATTGTCTAAACATGAGATATATCATTACGACATATTGACAGTTCATTTTTACAATATAAATAATCTTGATGCTGATTCATTGTACATGCGTGTCTACAAAAACGGAAAAGTTTATCTCTCTTTTGGTATGGTCGCCGATATTCCATTTCTGCAGGATCAGGAAAATGAAAATATATTAAAAGCAGTATATCTCCCGGATTGGAATGAAAGTGCCGGTTATTATGAGATCAAATTATTTTACAGGGGCAAACGGCTTGAAACCGATGGTAAAATCATTTTCAGTTTGAAAAGAAGAGTTTTGCCTGAAATTAAAAAAGGTATTTCTATTGTAGATCTGGAGACAAATAACAGCATAAAAAACAAAAAATTTACCGGACCGTCGGGGTTGGAAACGGACTATTCGGCAATAATCAGCTGGGCTAAATTTATGAAGGCGGACGCGCTCTGGATACTCTCGGGTGAAACGACTTCCTTCAAAAGGAGGGGCAAAGATGATTTCCCATGGGACCCGGGGCCTCTCGAAAATCTTGATCTGCTGAAAAAACTCGCGGCCCGGGAAGAATTGGATATTGGGGCTTATGTGATGTCTTTTTATGTCCCCGGTAAATTGGGTGTGCCTGAAAGATACGAGCCGGGATTGGGTTACAACAGTGAGAAAGATTATTTATTCCGGTCAAGACATATTTCACTTGGTTCTGAAAAAAGGATAAGTGACATAATAGATCTTGTAAAAAGTTTCCAGAATGACCCTGAGATAAAATATATAGGTTTGGATTTTATTCGAACCGGGCGGGCTGACGGTTATGAGCTGGCCGGATCGGTGATAGATGAAACTAATATAGTAACACCGGTTGACTGGAATAAATACTCAACAGAAGATAAAATAAAGTGGTTCGCGAACAAGATAGAAGTTGAAAAGGATTCCATTATTATTGAAAAATGGAGATGGTGGAGGGCCCGCAAGGTCGCTTTGATCACTAAAAGAATAATAAGGGAGGCGCATATTACAAAACCTGTATGGGTTTTTACATTAGCGTGGAACCATGGAAAAGAGCACGGCCAGGACCCTGTTATGTTTTTTGATGCGGGCGTATCGATAGACGCGGTAATGCTGTACGAGGCGAACAGCCAGCAGTTCTCCCGTCTGCTAAAACACTGGAAAAATTATATCAGTGATGGAGAGGGCAACATAATTATTGGAAACAGCATTGACTATAAACTCTTAGACTCCGATACATTGAATCCGCCCCAGGAGCTTTTCAGGAGAAATATTGCCGGTTATAAAAACATCATAAGGGGCGGGAATGCTACTGGTATTTTTATCCACGATCTGGCAAGAGCATTCTGGGGAAGAAGAGGGGGCTTTTCGATTGAAGATTACGCGGTCGCGCACATCTCCAGTGTGTACAGCCTCAAAAAAGATCTTCAAGTAGAGGATTTTGTGTTTGATATTTATGTTAACAGCATAGAAGAACATGAGTACGGAACACTTGAAACCAGGGGCTTCATTGATATAAAATACACTGGGAAAGTTCCGATAAACAGAATACAGGTGGAGCTTTTCAGCCCCAGAGACCAGACATCGATCACATATTTTATGGATGATCCGCCTAAATACTCAAGTGAGTGTAAAATCGATAAACTGGAACCCTCAGAAAGTAAAAAGATCGGGTTTTCGATGATCACAGACAACAACATTCCGTATGAAAGCATAAGGTTTAAGATTGAAATCGGGGATGATAGGGAGTATTATACTACAAAATTGTTAAAATTAATAGGCCTGGAAAAAATAGTGAAAAAATAACAGACAGTGAAAAATTTGACAGAAAAAAAAATCTGAATATGACCAGTATCAATACTTTCAGAATAATCATTGTTATAGCAATCATCTTCTCGACTACATTATCGTGCTCCCGGAACAGGGAAAAAGAGAAAACAGAACAAAAGCTGCCCGCGGAAAAAGAGACAGAGGATGACGAACTGATCGACAGCAGTCTTGATGAACAGTATTATGAAAATGAGTTTGAAAAAATTGTAAACGATGTCGGAAAAATCCAAAAATTTACCCCTGAGACATTTGTGACAATAACGATCCTCTACAGAAAAATGACCAGGAAGTGGCTGGATGAGGCAATGGCATTACCTACTGAAGAACAAAAGAATTACCTTGATGAGGAAAATGTGTCCTTTTTTAATGCTTTCGGAATAACCGAGGAGCAGTTCATTAAATACAGTCAGGCAAATATTGATGAATTAAATAAATACATGGAGGAGCATCCGGAACTAATATCCGAACTGCAGGAATAATAGTACGATAGCCGGGTTTGATGGCTATATAATCTGGAATGTTTCACCTTCTCTTGTGTAAAAAAGTTTGTCGAACTGTTTTTTGTATTTTGAATTGTATTCATCAAGCTGTTTATCTAAAGATGCAGGGTCATGATGGGTGATCGCGAGGTTTTTAACTTCGGCAGCTTTCGCGACTTCAATAGCCATCTCGGGTGTGCTGTGGCCGAATCCCTGTCTCGGTACCGGTAATGAAGTGTACTGTTCTTTACTGTATTGCGCATCATGTATCAAAAGGTCGGCACCCTTTGCGAAATTAATAAGCTTGGAGTCACCGTAGAGATACCCCTCCACATCGGTACAGAAAACTACGGATTTTCCGCCATATTCGATCCTGTAAATATAGATTCCGTTTGAGGGATGAGAAAAGCCATTCATAATTCTAATTAAAATTGAAGTGTTTTTTATTTCAGGTTTGTTATGAAATATATTGATGTTCTGTGGTTTTTTGTCATCAGTATCAAGTAAAATTACACTGTTTTCTTTTACAGTATTGATGTTCTTAACAGAACTGGACGAATCAAAATCTATCGGAAAATTGGGTGGAGCCATCGATTTTTCAAGGACCTTGTGAAGTTCTTCGTTAAAGTTTAAAGGCCCGAAAAAGTTTAGTATCGATTGTCCAAGATAATAAGGTACAAAGAAAGGAAGCCCCTGCGTGTGATCTTGGTGAAGATGGGTGAAAAGCAGTGTCAACTCCAGCGGGGGTTTACCCCCTTTGCTGAAAAAATCCGCCACGATCCTGTTTCCCAGGTTGATTATCCCTGTCCCGGCATCAATTATTATTGTGACGCTGTCAATCGATACTTCAAGACAGGTTGTGTTCCCGCCGAATTTTAAAGTGTTTTTGCCGGGAACCGGATGACTGCCTCTAACCCCCCAGAATGTAACTTTAAAGTCCTTTTTCATGTCATAATTATCCTGTATTTTTTACGCATTTCTCAGTTATTAAATAATCGACAGGTATATCATGATCCTTAACCGGTAAAAAATCAAGGATAAGCCTGTCATAGGTCAGAGCACAGACAGGGATATCACTGTGCTTTCCCATAAATTTATCGTAGTAACCTCCACCGTACCCAAGCCTGGACCCGCTTTTTGTAAAGCCGAGCCCCGGGGCGATTATTAGATCGATTTTTGAATGATCAGCTTCTATACAAATGTCTGAAGGCTCCATTATGCCGTATTCTCCCGGTCTCAAGTCTTTATCAAAATTTTTAACTATATAAGTTTTCATCAAACCTGATCGAGAATCGACTTTCGGCACCGTAACTGTTTTACCTTCAGTTATGGCGGTTTTCAATATTTTTGATGTGTTTATTTCGCTTCTGAAGCTTACAAAACAAAAAAAATACACGGCATTCTTATATAAAGGCCATGAAAAGAGATTGTTGATTATCATTTCATCAAGCATTTTTTTCTCTTCCGGTCCGATACTGTTTCTGATCCCCTCCGCCATGGCCCTGATTTCTTTTTTTGTCATTTAACCTGTCTCCCGTGATCTCATTTGTTTAAAGAATTCAAGCCGTTTTTTTAATTCCTTTTCATTACCCAGTTCGCCCGGGTCGTAGAATTGAACCTTTTTACCAACATAATCCTGTATTACATAGTGATACTTATGATCATGAGGATATCTGTAATTTTTATTCTCAGGATGCGTTGATCTCAGATAAGCGGGCACTTCCAGGTTTTCATGTGTCCTTATATATTCCAATGCTTTATCAACCGCCTTATAACCGGAGTTGCTTTTTGGCTGAAGGGTGAGGTATATTGTAAGGTGCGAAAGTATTATCCTTGCCTCCGGCATGCCTATGTTGTCCACTGCCTCATACGCTGACTGGGCGAGGACAAGAGATTGAGGGTCTGCCAGACCTATATCTTCACATGACAGGATGATCAGGCGTCTCGCTATGAACAGTGGATCTTCCCCGCCCTCGATCATAAGAGCCAGCCAGTAAAGCGCGGCGTCAGGGTCTGAACCGCGAACCGATTTGATAAAAGCGGATATAACATCATAATGGTAATTTTCGTCTCGATCATAAAGAACAGGCTGCTTTTTTATCAATTTTTCAAAAGAATCAACGGATATCCTGTCAGATTTTGATACGATTACCGCAGCTTCAAGGAGATTAAGCATCCTTCTGGCATCTCCGTTGGCAAATTTTTTCAGATATTTTCGTGCGTCATCATCTATAGTCAATGATTCCTTTGCTGCAGCATTCATCAAAATTTTTTCAAGTGCCTGTAAAGGCAGCTTCTCAAACTCAAAAAGAAGGACCCTGGACCTGAGGGGAGGTATCAGGGAAAAATAAGGATTTTTTGTTGTTGTTCCTATTAAGATTACCGTCCCCTCTTCAAGAGCCGGTAAAAGACCGTCCTGCTGCATCTTATTGAACCTGTGTATTTCATCGATAAACAGGATAGTGTTTGTTCCGGTCATCCGGTTTTGAACGGCGCGTTTGAGCGCTGCCCGAAGGTCGTCTATTTTCGCTGTTACAGCATTGAGCCGGACGAAATCGCTTTTTGTCATGCGGGCCATGATTCTGGCAAGAGCAGTTTTTCCACTGCCGGGAGGGCCGTGAAATATGCAGGAGATCAATTTATCATTCTCTATAAATTTCCGGACAGCTCCGTTGGTCCCAATGATTTTCTCCTGCCCAAAAAAATCATCGATACTTCCGGGGGCAAGCCTCTTTGCCAGCGGCTCATCGTTTTCAAAACTGTCACTAAAAAGACTGCTCATGCAATATTCACCTGTGATATGTCAAAGGAAAATGAAAGTTATAACTAATTATCAACTAAAGTTTTACCGATTTTGATCAGCTCCTCAGCTCTATCTGCGCTCGACGATTCAGACATTATTCTGACTACAGGCTCGGTATTGGAAAACCTTATTTGAAGCCACTCAGATCCATTAGATATTTTTATTCCATCCAGGGTGTCAACAGTATACCCGGGAAAATGATTTTCAACACTTTCAAAGAGGTTTTTATAAAATTCGTCTTTCGTTATTATTCCTGCAGGCACTTTTACTTTTTTCATCGTGTAGGAGGGGAATCCTTCAACCAGACCGGACACTGTGGCCTTTGTTGCAGCAAGAAGTTCCAGTATCAAACCCATTGCTGTAATACTGTCCCTGCACGGGTTTATTTCAGGTACAATTACCCCTCCATTTCCTTCACCGCCGAAGGAAATCTTATTTTCCAGAAGTCTTGCTGTAACGTTCATTTCACCTATTTTTGTCCTAAAAACATCCACGCTGTAGCGTTTAGCCAGGTCGTCTATCATCATTGAAGTAGATAAATTACAGGCAATGTTCGTTCTGTGTTTGCGCAGATATGCATCTCCCGCAAGGACCAGCGTATATTCTTCGCCGATCGCTACACCTGATTCAGAAACAACTGCAAGCCTGTCACCGTCCGGGTCCTGAGCAAAACCGATATCGGCTTTACTTGAAATAACAAGATCACATAATTTGGACAGATTTTCCGGAACAGGTTCAGGTCCCCTTGGGAAAACAGGCATCGATTTTTCATTGATACCAATTACGGTACAGCCCAATTTTTCCAGAAAGGGCCTGCTTATAACGCAACCCGCGCCTCCTGCCGGGTCGATTGCGATTTTAAATTTTTTTTCAGAGATATGATCATGATCTATGTGTTTTAAAACATCTTCGATGTGCACAAGACTGGCTTCCTTTTCTTGATAAGGGGTCCCGAGAGTTTTAAAACCGCTCCAGCAATCATCAGGGGATTCCGTGCGGAACACTCTGTTCCTTATTTTTTCAACATCCTTTTCAACCAGAAAAAGGCCTTTTTCATCACAGAACTTTAGAGCGTTCCATTGCAATGGATTGTGACTGGCAGTGATCGCGATACCGCCGGAGCAATTCAATTTACGCGTTAAAAGAAGGACCGTCGGAGTGGCTGCTATTCCTATATTTATAACATCATGCCCGAGGGCAATTATCGAGCCTTCAACTATATTTTCAATAAAGTTGCCGCTTTTTCTTGTATCGCGGCCTATCAGAATTTTACCTGCCGGATTCCCCAGAGTGTGAATGAAAGATTCAACGAATTTAATTATAACAGGAGGAGTGAGATCTTCTCCAATGATCCCGCGGACTCCGGACACGCTTACCATGAGAGGCATAAGAAATCCTGGTTCTTTTTCCATGATTGTAAGGTCAAAGAGTAAAAAAGTAAATATAATGTTTTAGGACCATAATATCAATTTTCTTGTTTTTTTTGGCAAGAAAATTCATTTAATAAAGAATGCGGCTTGTCCGCATTAGGGATGAAAAGAAATAACCTTTGTTATTTCCGAAATAATATCATATAGTTTTATAAAGTATTGGACCGGAAAATTTATTTACCGTTTTTTAACAATAAGTGTGCATGGAAAGCTATATGGAAAAAAAGATTTTTATTGCTTCAACAGAGAAGCGAAGCGGGAAAAGCCTGGTAACTGTAGGTTTGATCAACGCTCTTCAGGGGATAGTACCAAATGTCGGTTACATGAAACCGATCGGTCAGCGGTTTGTGCACGAAAGCGCTGTTGATGAAGACGCTGTGATTATTAAAAAGATATTCAAATTGACCGATGAGCTCAACGATATCAATCCCGGTACAATGGATAACGCACAAAACGACAGGGATCTGCTGTTTGAAAAGATATTCGACTCCTATGAAAGAATAGCCCCCTGCAGGGATGTTATTGTTTTTGAAGGTACCGATTATACAAGCACAATTTCAGCCCTTGAGTTCGATATAAACGCGGAACTGGCAAAAAACCTTGCAGCGCCGGTCCTCCTGATCGCAAAAGGATCAGGTAAAACTATAAAGGAGATAGTTCAGACAATAAGTGAATGCACGGATTCTTTCCGGGAAATGGGGTGCAATTTCCTTGGTGTTGTGATAAACCGTTTTGAATCCCGGGCATATGATAAAGATACTGAAAAGTTAAAAAAACTACTTGAAAGAAAAAAAATACCATTTTTCGGTGTTATACGCTCAGATCCATTACTGTCCGGGCCAAGACTAAGCCAGATCGCAGAAAGGCTTGGCGCCAAAATTGTTTACAAAGGAGATGATCTTTCAAAAGTCGTTACCGACGCGAAAGTTCTCGCCATGGCACCGGAAAACGCTCTCAAGCATATAAAAGATAAAGATGGATATCTCCTCATAACACCCGGGGATCGCGTGGATCTTATTTTCACGGCATTGATCGCTCAAAAATCCATCTGTTACCCTAATTTTTCCGGTATTTTACTTACAGGAGGCCTGGTTCCCGGGGAAAATGTAAAGACACTGATGTCCGGACTTGCGGAAGCGGGCTTGACCATTCTTTCCGTTCAGCAGGATACATACAACACTGCTTTAGAGGTCAATAAAATAAAAGGGGAAATAACTGCCGAAGACACGGAAAAGATAGACCTTGTGAACCAGCTCGTTGAAAATTACGTAGATGTAAGCAGTATTTACACCCATTTGGGTTACATTGTCACAAATACTACCACTCCAAGAATGTTTCAATACAGAATCCTTGAAATGGCAAAAGCAGAAAAAAAACACATAGTGCTTCCTGAAGGTAATGATGAGCGGATAATACGTGCAGCGGCCGAGATACTGTACCGAGGGACCTGTGATATAACACTGCTTGGCGGGAAAGAAAAAATCATTGAACTAGGTAATAAAATCGGCGCTAATTTAGAAAAAGCGAATATTTTAGATCCATCACAGGCGAGCGACGATCTGGTTGCGGATTATACCGAGACTTACTATCAGTTGAGAAAGCACAAAGGTGTTACAAAAGAAATGGCCAGGGATATGATGCTTGATCCCACGGCTTTCGGTGTTATGATGGTCCACAAGGGGCACGCAGACGGCTTTGTTTCAGGTGCAGTACATTCAACAGCGGACACCCTGCGACCTGTACTTCGGGTGATAAGGACAAGAAGCGATGTTTCTCTTGCATCCAGCATTTTTTTTATGTGCATGCCGGATGAAGTTCTTGTGTACGGAGATTGTGCCCTTGTCGAAGACCCGGATGCTGAACAGCTTGCCGTTATAGCCATAACAAGTGCAGAAACTGCGAAGTCGTTCGGTATTGAACCTTTTGTTGCAATGCTTTCGTATTCCACAGGGGACTCGGGGAAGGGGAAAGACGTCGATAAGGTCAGGGAAGCCACATCTATCGTAAAGACAAAAAGACCTGACATTCCGATAGAGGGGCCGATTCAGTACGATGCGGCGATTTCCGAAGAAGTTGCAAAAATGAAGCTGCAAAACAGTGAGGTGGCAGGCAAGGCTACAGTGTATATATTTCCGGATCTAAACGCAGGAAACACAGCCTATAAGGCTGTGCAGAGAACAGCGCAGGTACCGGCAATAGGTCCTGTGGTGCAGGGTTTGAATAAACCCGCAAACGACCTCAGCAGGGGGGCTCTGTTCAAGGATATTGTCTATACTATAGCCATAACTGCGATACAGGCACAGCAAATTTGACTGGTTTAGTACCCAGGTATAAATATTCTTGCGCATTTGGCAAGAATATTCTTTTATAAAGAAAGTGGCTGCCGCTTTAGGGGTCCAGAATAATTATCTCGACCCGCCTGTTTTTCTTTCTGCCTTCCTCTGTTTCATTGTCTGCTATGGGTTTATTCTCTCCCATTCCCATATAGGTGATTCTGCCGTAAAGCTCGGGCAGTATTTTTTTAAGCTCCACGACCGTTTTTTTTGCCCTCCTCAATGACAGAGATCGATTGTAATCCTGGGGTCCTCTGCTGTCAGTATGTCCTATGACCCTGATGTTTCGATCAGAAAACTCTTTTAACACTTCAACAATATTAGCCAGATCTTCTGTCGCACCCTCTACAAGCTCATCTGAGTCAAATTTAAAGATTATCTCCCCAATATTTATCACTATTCCCTGGTCGGTTTTCGTTACCTCTACGGATGGGATCTTGTCCTGCAGTTTGTCCATGATCTGTTCGGCGTTTTTCAAAGATACACGAGGCTCTTGGGTAACAGAGAGTGTTGCGTTCGCTTTACCTGTGTATTCTACCGTTTCACCATTAGACATTATAAAAACGTAATCGAAGTTTTCTTTATATGAATGGGGTAATCCTTTATCTAAATTCCAAAGAAAAAGCTGGTTAAAATAGCCAATTATGCGGTAGGGCATTGGAATATCGGAACCGGGATCATTGCTGTATTTCAAAGTATAGTTTATTACATAGTTGATCGATATTTTTGCAATTTTTTCACCGCCGATCTCAGTATTTCCAATATATTGATAGGATACAGCCGCCGGAAGTAAAACAGGTTTAAGTATACCGTAAAGCTGTCTAAAATCGTGAGCTTCATACGCACGCGAAGACCACTGGTCTCCGATTTCGACTTCGGTTTCCGGAAATGTCGGGACACCTCTTACAACAGGCATGAAATACATTTCCGATATTTCGTAGTTCCCGTATATATCCCTGTAAAACTTGGAAGGGTATTCATCCACGAGAATGTAATCACCGGAGATCTCTTCTCCGGTATAATACCTGTATACACCTTCGTGAAAAGCGCGGTCATCTTTTACCTCAGTCACAAGCAGGTCGCCCGTGTTTTTGATGCTTATTCTTTTAATGAATATATCATTTCTATACAGATCTTCATTAACAAAACCTTCAATAAAAAACCTTTGACCAGGTTTGTAATTGAATTGAAAAATTTCCCCAGCGTACGCAGCAGTACAGGCAATTAGAAAAAAAATAAGAGTTATGATTTTTTTCATCTTGTTTTCTGTCTCCCTTTTGTGAAAAAATGTCTCAACCCTCTTTAAGACCTGTCAAAGTAATACCTTTTATAAACTGTTTCTGGGCAATTAAGAAAAGAACCAGTATCGGTATGGTTGCGATTGTCGTCCCTGCCATAAGCTGACCCCAGTTTAGCCCGCCCTCTTCTTTGAACATGGCGAGACCGTACTGGAGAGTCCGAATTTCAATCCTGTTTGTAACGATGAGAGGCCAAAGATAGTTGTTCCAGCTCCACATAAAAGTAAAAATAGCGAGCGTGGCCAGGATGGGGCGCGCAAGCGGTATCATGATCCTGAAAAGAAAATTAAAATGGTTACACCCGTCGAGTGTAGCAGCTTCTTCCAGCTCCTTCGGGATAGTAAGAAAAAATTGCCTCAGGAGAAAGGTGCCGAATGCGCTTGAAATAAAAGGTACGATCATCGCCGCGTAAGTATCAATTAATCTGAAAAAATTCAGTATGATATATACCGGTATCATTATAACGTGCTGAGGGATCATCATGGTGCCAAGCAGGATGTAAAAAAGACCATCCCGGAAAGGAAATTTCAACCGTGAAAAAGCATAAGCGGAAAGGGAGCAGGTGATCAACTGACTTACTGTAATACTAACAGAAACGATCAGACTGTTTATGAAAAACCTGACTATTGGTATGGATTTTATCACGTTTTTATAATTTACAAAGGTGATCTGCCTCGGGACCAGGTTAAATGGGTCTGAAAGCACCTCCCGCATATCTTTTAATGAAGTGGATATTCCCCATATAAAAGGAAATATCATTACAACAGCGCCTGTAATCAAGATAACGTGCAGAATAGTGTGTTTTATATATACCTTGACAGCCTGTTTTTTCAATAATGGATCCTCCCGCCAAGGATCTTCACCTGAAAATAGGTAAGAATAATAACGATCGCGAACAGAATAAACGCGGCAGACGAAGCAAAACCAACCTCAAGAAATCTGAACGCTCTTTCATATATAAAATATACAAGGACAAGAGAAGCGTTCAACGGGCCGCCCTTGGTGGTAACAGCGATCTGTTCAAAAACTTGAAAAGAAACGATAACCGACATTATCAGAACAAAAAAAGTTGTCGGGCTCAGGATCGGCAAAGTAATAGCAAAAAAACGCTTGACCGGTCCCGCACCATCTATCTCGGCGGCTTCATAATAGCTTTTTGGAATATTCTGAAGGCCGGCAAGAATAATTATCATGTAATATCCTGTATTTTTCCAGATACTCATGATACTGATGGCCACAAGGGTCACACTCGGGCCGCCTAAAAAATCAGGGAGCTTTACGCCGATATAATCGAATATAACGGAAAATATTCCTTTTGGTTCGTTCAGCCAGGAAAGAGGCCCAAACCCAAAAAATCCCATTATGTAGTTTAATATGCCGTTATGGGACTGGAAAATCCACTGCCAGATAAAAGCGCTTGCAACAACAGAGGTCATCACGGGCATAAAGTATGCGGCCCTGTAAAAAGCGATGCCTTTGATCTTTGAATTCAATAAAAGTGCAAGAAACAGGGACAAACAAATACCAATAGGGACAGTGATAAATGTATAGTAAAAGGTATTTGTCAGAGCTGTCCAGAACTCTTCCATCTGGAAAAGTTTTTTATAATTTGTAATACCGGTAAATTTTATGTTTCCGAGAAGGTTCCATTTGTTAAAGCTGAGATAGAAAGCGAAAAAAATAGGCACTATGATAAAAATGGACAGGATCAGATAAGTAGGAAGAATATAGAGAAGGGATTTTACAACTTCCCGGTTCCTGTATTTATGAGTCAAAGGCTGTATTTTCATCTATTATAATCTCTTCTGAAAATTCAGCATAATACCCTTTCCAAATGCAATCTCCATTATAAAGGGGTCCAGGAACCTGGTGTACCAATGCAGACCGATCCCCCCTCCGATGAGAAACTGAAGACTATCTTTCCCAATTACATTTGTATCAACAAAAGGTACTATAATTAAATCATTATTCCAGGGAAGCGGAACACTGAGATCATTTGAAAGTGATATCCGTTTGTTCCCCTGGTACAAATCAAAATGGGTTCCCCTGACGTTTGATTTCAAGATGAGATTATCAGGGACATTCCCTCCCTGAAGATTAACATCGACATTTAACGAATATACTATTTTAAAAAAAAGGTCCCTGTACAGATGAAACCCTGAATCTATGCCGTACATTGATGTGCCATTAAAATTATAACCGTAGTAGGGCGTAATTGAAGTAAAGTACCAGGTCTTAATTTTTGACGATCGTCTATCCCTGGTACCGATCTCGATATATGGGGAAAAAAGGGCAGTATTGAAATCGTGATGGTTGATAGCCAGCCTGGCGCCTGCATTAAGGTCCTCTTTGATCCTGTATCCCGCACCTGGGGACAAAGAAAACCAGGTTTCACCGTCCCTTAAAGAATAGAGATACTTGAAATCGATCATATAAAATATTTTATTATTAAAGGAACCCGAATAATTGAAAAAAAGACCTGCATTTTCGTAAACCGGCACATAAACGGAAATAATATCAGAAATACCGAACATATTTATGTAAGACAGATAAAGTAAATTGTTAAAATAAAAAACTTTGTCCTCGTAAATAAAATATCCTTCAGGTCCGAAAAGCAGGTAGTTTTTTTCTCTCAACTGAACAGTGAGGATTAAATTGTTTGCGTCATCCAGCTCATCGTCAAAAAATATATTGGTGAACAACTCAGTGTGTTCAAGTTTTGACCTGCTTTCATTTATCTTCTCGATAATTGTGTCAAGATCATAGGTTTTTCCTTCCTCCAGGGTAATAAAAGATCGGATATAGGTTTCACGGGTAACTTTATTGCCTTTTATTGTCAGTTGTTTGAGAAAAATGATATCATCTTCAGCAATTAAGCTGGAAAAGGCCAATAAAAAGATTATAACAAGAATGATATGAGCTTTCCAGTTCATCAATATTCCTTTTCTTTAAGCAGCTCATTGACTTTTTCCGCGGCATTGTTAAGGACCATTTCAGGGTCTTTTCTGTTTATCATTATATCTTCAATCGCGTAGCGCACGATTTGATCGATCTGGGGAAGATAGGGAGTAAAATCCGGAGGTCTGGAATAGGAAAGCTGTTCCACGGGGACTTTGTAGTTCGGGTTTAACCTGTGAAAACCCTGCAGCTCAAAACTGTCGATTGCGGATCTCCTGATCGGCAGGTATCCTGTTTCCTTGTGCCACCTGATACTGTTTTCTTTATTTGTCAGCCAGTTTATAAAACTCATTGCTGCCTTTCTTTTGGACGATGATTTTGCAAATGTGACAATACCGGCACCGCCAAGGAGAACAGATTTATTTTCAATGTATGGTAGAGGAGCAATTCCCAGTGTCCATGGAAGGTTTTCTTCCGCAAACTTGATCCCGGCGCACGTAATAGGCCCCATAGCGATTTTTCCCTGAAGAAAAGCGTTAGTGCCTTCAAAAAGTGTCCAATTGGACGGCATTATTTTATACTTGTAGGCCATATCCATGACGAGCTTCATAACTTTGACACCCTCAAGGCTGTTGAACGTGGCCCTGGTGCGGCTGTTATTTAAAAATTCACCGCCGACCTGTCTTATAAGAGGTGTAAACCCGAACACCCCCTCAAGGGAGATTAACACCCCCCATTGATCGATGGTCCCATCCTGGTCGAAATCTTTGGTAAGTTTTTTGCCGTAATCGATAACATCGTCCCAGGTTTTTGGCGGTTTTTCGGGATCAAGGCCCGCCTTTTTAAATGCATCTTTATTGTAATAAAGCACCTGGACACTTTGATTAAAGGGAATAGCATATATTTCTCTCTCCCGGGAAACCCCGTTCCAGAATTGACCTAGAATGTCATTTTTGTCGTCATCTGAAATATCGTCGGTGATCGGTTCTATTTTATTTTCTTCAATAAAAATATCAAGGTACTCGATGGCTACCTGGGCAAGGTCCGGTAGATCTCCTGTTTTTACAGAATTAATCAATTTTGTTTTCATGTCATCATAAAGACCCTGAAAGACTAATTTAACCTTTATATCTTTATTTATCTGATTATACTCTTCGATGAGCTTTTCCAGTGTGTCGCCCTGGTATATACTCATACTGTGCCAGAACGTTAATTCGATATTTCTCTTTCTTATCCCTCCGGCGTCCAAAAGTCCTGGAGATGCAGCAAGCAACAAAAGTATGCAGGAGATAATTACCGGCAAAAATTTTTTCATTTTTTTTCCGATTATATTTAATTGATCGAAAGATTCTTAGATCTGTATAATATTTTGATTTATGATTTTCAAGCTTTTTTAAGGTGCATTTGATTGATCTATTATTCTATTGATTTCAATAATATACCAATGATCAAGATATTCTTTAAGATAAAGTGTTTCTTTAATAGAGTATACGGTAATTTCTTCTCCCGTATTTAAAACTTTTGTGTACTTTACAAAAAATATTGAGGTTTCATTATCCCCTGATTCGCTGATTTCGAAATCTTTAAGATAGTATGTTTTTTCACTTTGAGATTCATCATTCCCACTATTTAATTCTTCTGCAACAGCTGGACCTTGACCGTAAATTTGTCTCATTTTTAGAATGACATACAGTGAGCCCAGCTCATTTTTTATTTTTCTTCCCGCCCTTTTGTAAAAAACATAGTCTACTATTTCCAGATCAAGATCATTAACTGCTTTATAATAAAGCTCGACGACCTGACCGGCATTTAAGCCTGCGGTATAATCGATTTTTCTGTTTTCGGAAAGATAACCGCGAAACATGTAGGCTGCGATGCCTGTTAAAATAATAGCCAGTATTATGAGTTTTTTCCTTCTCTCAAAAAGTTCACTCAATGAACTGAAAAAAATTATCAATGAACTGTTTCTGAAAATTTTTTTCCATACAGGAAATCCGGATTGTCCCTCAGAATATTTACCGCCAAGGGTTTCGTCGATAAGCTTGACTATCCTGTTAAGCCCGGTATTTTTTCCACGCATGACCTCCCACAATACATCCGAGAAAAAACAGGGGACATCATCGATCAGGTCCGAAAGATAAAATACCGGTTCGGGCCGCAAGGAGCCCTTTTTATCTTTCCGCATTTTAATAAAATGCATATAAACCAGCCGGGCCAAAGACTCCGAAAACACGCTTTCGTCAGAGGTCAGCATATCGGGTTTGTGTTCAAAACAAAAATATAAAATGCTCTGCAGGTCAGGATCCCGATACTTGTTGAGAAAGTCAATTAGCTTTATAGGAAGAAAGATAAATGTATTGTTCTCTGTATTATAAAGGATACTGTTCAGGATCAAAGGGTGATATAAACCGGTTTTGCTTAGGAGTACCTCTTCCGCTTTGATTAATTCTCTGAAAATATGGAAATACTTTGTAACACTGCCGGATAAAAATGTATTTGCTTGAAAATCCTGATAAAGCTCATAAAGAGAACTCCCCTTAATTTCAGGGCCGGATAAATAAAGCCCGCCGTCTCTGTTTACAACGTCGTTAAACGTTGAGATCGATAATTCAGGGCCCGTAACCGTATATATTTTTTCATCCAGGTGTGTCTTTAAACCGGATATTACCGAAATCATGGTCTGTTTGGAGCTGCCGATCTCACGAATTCCAGTGAAGTACATCCGGTATGGTTCTGATTTTTTCATATGCAATTAGCCTAAATTAAAATATTTTATAATAGTATTTCTGTCAAGATATTAAAAGAGTTTATTTTTTGGTAAGAGAAAATATGTACGTTCGTGAGGCTGAAAATAAGGGAAAATTTATAAAACCGTGCCCGGGAACACCAAGGTATCTGTGCTGCGGATACAAAATAATCGATTTCGCTCACGGTTGCAATTTAGGGTGCAGCTACTGCATTTTGAGCAGCTATCTCGGTAACGAACCTCCTACTATCTACAAAAACACAGATAAATTATTTTCTGAGCTTGGACCCTACCTTGGTAAACAGAGGGGAATAAACAGGTTCGGCACCGGTGAATTCACAGACAGCCTGTTATCGGAGCAGGCCCTTGGGTTTTACAATGCTTTGATACCCATGTTCTCACGCAGTAAAAATGCAGTGCTTGAATTAAAAACAAAGACAGCAAACATAAACGGGTTAATAAAGATCAGAGATCACGATAACACGATTGTATCATGGTCTTTAAACAGCAATTATACAGCCCGTAGAGATGAAAAAAAAGCCCCCGGTATAGAAGACAGGATAAAAGCGGCTTACAGAGCGCAGGAAGCCGGATTTAAACTGGCATTTCACTTTGACCCGATAATAATTCATGAATCCTGGGAAGATGGGTACAGGAGAACTATTGATCTGATCTTCGAGAAAATCCACACCGAAAATGTAGTTTACATTAGCATGGGGACGTTGAGGTTTTTGCCGAAAATGAAAAATGTTATGCGAAAAATCAGCAAAGGTAATAATGAATGGGAATTTATAAAGGGGTTGGACAACAAAATAAGATATTTCAGGCCGATCAGAACCGTTGTCTACCAAAGGATCAAGTCATATCTACAATGTTTCGTGGAAGAGGACATACTTTATATGTGCATGGAAAATCCAACTGTCTGGGAGGATGTATTTAAAATCAGGCACATGACTACGAAAAAATTGACCGATAGACTCGATAAAGCCTGTTTTGACAAATTTGATTTAAAACAGTAGTTGTTTAGTTCTTTTTGTTCTCTTGACATTAATAAAAAGATTCTATATATTCAATTATGTCTTAATGCGGGGAACACCCTGCAAAAGTGTGAGTATGTGTAGTCAGCGGGCTGTGGCGCAGTTGGGTAGCGTACATGTCTGGGGGACATGGGGTCGCCAGTTCAAGTCTGGCCAGCCCGAATAATTAGTTCTTGGTGACAATTCCAGGTGTTTATCTGGCTATTTAGTGTTTTAATTTAACAAAGTGTTCTAAATATTATTAATTGTGAAAATATAAACAGTTAAATAGAACTAATTAGTCGCGGTGAAACGGCTCAATGAAGTGAGTTGGTGCTACTTCGGGCTTTGCCCGACTTTATTCACCAAGAACTATCTAAGTTGTTAATTAATACGATTTTTCTTCAATATCTTCATCAATCCAGGCAGCCACTGCCGGTGGGAAAATGTCAGCTACGTCACCTTCGATCCGAAGGCTTACAGCCTGGACACCATCATGATCTGTTCTGCCCCTGTTGATAATAATATAGGGTACGCCTCGTTCAGCAGCCTGTAAAGGCACTGAAGAGGCCGGAGTTACAGACAAAGTCGTGCCAAGAGCGATCACAAGATCTGCTTTCATGGCGGCGCTGAAAGCCCGGTTGAGATCAATCTCCCTTAAATTTTGACCAAAACTGATCGTTGCGGGTTTCAAATATCCGCCGCAGGTGCAGATCGGAGCTTTTTTTTCTTTTTTAAAATAAATAAAATGTGGGTCAGGGGCAGTTAGTTCATGGCACTTCTGGCATTCAACATATCTCATGGTCCCGTGGACTTCTACAAGGCGTTCTTCTGATAGGCCTGCCAGCCTGTGCAGACCGTCCGTGTTCTGGGTAACAACCATTAATAATTTCCGGGCCCTTTCAAGCTCAACGATAGCTTTATGAACTTCGTTTGGGACAGCGTTTTTAAAGCTGTCCCAGCTTTCCAATTTGTACTCCCAGTAATCTACACGCGCATCTTCAGAAGACATAAAATCCCTGTAATAGACAGGTTTTCTTTTTTTCCATATCCCCTGCGGGCCGCGAAAATCGGCTATACCGCTGCCGGTTGAAACACCGGCGCCTGTAAAAATAAGAATGTTTTTTGACTTTATCAAATATAATATGAGTTCTTTTTCGGGACTTTTGTTCATTTTATCCCTAAAATTAATAAATTTTATTTATGAAAGCCACTGATAAGTTCTTGGTGAATAAAGTCGGGCAAAGCCCGAAGTAGCACCAACTCACTTCATTGAGCCGTTTCACCGCGACTAATTAGTTCTATTTAACTCTTTATGTTAAATTAGTTAATAATTTTGAATATACTAATATTAATAAAAAACGAATTGTTCACCAAGAACTAATTAGTGTATAAATAGTTTTAAATCAGGCTGCCGCGGGAATAATATTCTGTGAATAAATAATGTCATTATATTCTAAATAGTTTATTATGTGTATATACCGACACAGAAGAAAGATGGGCAGGGGGTTGTAATGGGGATTTACATCCATAAAAAAGAAAAACATATAGTCGAGAACATAAAAAAACACGCCGATCTGGTATTGGAAACGGTCAAGGAATTCCTGCTGGCCCTTAACTGTTGTATGGATGGGGACATGGAAAAAACCAAACATTATACAAAACTCACGCATAAACGAGAGAAGGAAGCGGACCAATATTTAAGGGAAATCAATAAAGAGATGTTTGAAGGTGCATTTATGCCGTCTATCAGGGAAGTCCTGTTCATTGCCCTTGATTTTATTGACAAGGTGGCGAATGAGGCTGAAAAGGGAGGAGATTTTCTGACTTTGATCGAGCCGGGTATTCCGGACCTGATAAAAGATAACATTAGAAAAATGTCCAAAATAACCGGGCTCTGCGCTGAAAAATTAAAAGACGCAATTTACAATCTTTTCGAAAAGGCTGGCACTGTATTTGAAGACACAAAAGAGATCGAGCACCTGGAAGGCGAGGTTGACAAGTATATATGGAAGTCTATTGAAGCTGTTTTTAAAAAAATTGACGGTTTAAAATTCTCTGAAAAAATGATGCTTCGTGAGTTGATACTAAGAGTTAACTCGATAACAAATAGAATGGAGGACGCGTCAGATCGTCTTGATCTCGTCGTCCTGAAATTACGGCCGTGATCATTTAACAGACATCAAAAAACTCATTAATCCCCTTTAATTTTCAGATGATTTTCCGGATTGTATAATGGATAAACCCGATAATTTAATATACATGAGATCACTTGGATGCAATAAAAACACCGTTGACTCGGAAGTGATTCTGACTCTTTTAAAAGAAAGGGGACACATAATTACGGATGATCCGGGTGAGGCGTCAAACATAATTATTAACACATGCGCCTTTATCGATGAGGCCAAAGAGGAAGCTATCGAAACTATCTGTGAACTATCCAGGTACAGAAAAGCCGGGGCTTCAATCATTGTAACAGGCTGCTTTTCACAGATGTATCACAAAGAAATTATAAAAAAGCTGCCCGAAGTTGATGCTGTGATCGGAATTGGAGACCTAAAGGCAGTGATCGACGCGGTCAAAACACCGGACCACAAAAAAGATTTCTTCAAAAGCCGGATTATAGGTGACGCATACAGGGAATACCCTGCCAGGGACGAACTCCTCACAATGCCCGGGTATGCTTATTTAAAAATAGCCGACGGATGCAGCAGAAAATGCGCTTTCTGTCTGATTCCTTTGATAAGAGGGCAGCAGAGAAGCAGGGATCCAGACAGGATCGTTGAGGAAGCAAGGAATCTTGAAAAAAAAGGTGTCAAAGAGATCGTTCTGGTTTCCCAGGATACTTTATCTTATGGAAGTGACCTGAACATCAACAGAGGTTTAAAGCTTCTAATTGAGAGCCTGTTAAAAAAAACAGGGATCAGGTTTTTCAGGCTGCTTTATCTCAGACCGGACCCCGAACTAAAAGAAAACCTTGATGTTTTTGAAAACGACCGGGTGCTTCCTTATTTCGATGTGCCTGTACAGCACGCATCTGAAAAGATCCTGAAAAGCATGAACAGAGCCGGCAGCCCTTTATCATACTCTGACATAATAAGTACGATTAGAGACCGTTTCCATAAGGCTGTTTTGAGAACATCTATCATAACAGGATATCCCGGAGAAACTGAAAAGGATTTCAATATACTTCTCGATTTTATAAAAAAAATCAGGTTCGATCACTTAGGTGTTTTCAGTTTTTCACCCCAGAAAGAAACCCGGGCTTTTGAATTGAAAGGAAGGGTGAAGACCGCTGTAATCGAGGAAAGGAAAAAAAAATTAATGGAGCTGCAGAGAGGGATATCGGGAAAACAATTAAAGAAAAACATCGGGCAGAGCTGCGATGTTCTAATTGAGGAGAAGATCCTTGACCGAAACCTGTATTTAGGAAGGAGCTTTCATTTTGCTCCTGAAGTGGATGGTGTTTTTCTCGTCAAATCTAAAAGGATTTTAAAACCGGGCAGTCTGATCAAGGCAAAAGTTACAAGGGCCGATGATTATGATCTGCATGGGGTTGAAATTAGTGCGTTTTCTCACTCATTGAATGATAAAAAGGACTATTAATACTATAGTAATACATTACAATTTCAAGCACAGAATGCAGTAAAAAGTGAGAAAACCACAAAACCCCGCATTCAATGAATTTATGGATATTTGTGAGAAATGGGGGTTAGCGATCAGACTTGATACGGTCTTAAATTTCAATTCGACAGCTATCTTGCGATATTTACAACATCATATTGTTCAAACAGCCATTTATCAGCGTAAAGGTGCAGGTAGTAGGTATATTTCTTTTTTTCTATAAGATTTATGTATTTAAAAGTTTCAATAACAGTCACCTGAGCGTCTGTTTTTTCAATTACGGTTTTTACGATCTCAAAATCAACGGGGACCGTGTCTGAATAGGGTACGCTTTCAAGCGTGTTTTCCGCTTTAATATAATTTTTCAATTCCTCGATCACTGACGGTTTGTCAATATCTTTGGCGCCGACGTATTTTCTTTCTGCATTATTAAATTGGTGAATAAATTTTTCGAAGTTTATATGAAGAAAATATTTTTCAAAATCTCCTGCCATGAGTGCATTTAACATCAACTCAACAACTTTGTATGGCGGAAATTTTTCGGTTTTTAATCTCAAGATCTCTTTTTCTCTTTGCTGCTCTCTGACAATTTCTGTATACGGGGGATTTAAATTAAGATAAAGTTCTTTTTCGGTTACAATTACGTTTCCGGATTCTGTAATCAGGTTAGGATATAAAATACCTTTAATGACAAATTCCCCGCTCTCCTTAAAATCGAACCACTCTCCGATGTTGATCCGCACACCGTAAACTTCATTCCGTTTTAATATTATTTCATCATTGAATATCGGTTCATATTTTCTGCGCTCGATCATGTAGCTGTTCGAGTGCATAACTTTTTTTTTGGTCATTGAGGAAATATCAAAATCAAAAGTGAATATTTTTTTAAAAGAAGTAATAAAAAGATAAGGGTCACGGCCGTTGTTCACGATTTGAAACTCTACTATTATGGGATCGCCTAAATAGTATATTTGTTTGTCATAAAAACGGATAGACACTTCAATGGAGGAATATTTATCCAATTGTTTTGTGTTATTTTGAGAATAGCCGATACTTATACAGAAAATGAGAATGAATAACGCGGATAAGAATAATTTTTTTAAAGATGATTTACACATAATAAAAATATAATCTCGAGTCGTGTATTTTGTTTTATCATCGGATTTTGAATAAAAAACTTAAAATATTAAGGTAAAAGTACTATTAAGATAAAAAGTAATTTTGGGTCAAAGGATGATTTATGACAATTACAAACGCGATGTTCCTTGCAGTTTTACAGGGCGTTACAGAGTTTCTGCCGATCAGCAGCTCCGGTCATCTGGTATTATTACAGAATATTATGAACATGAGAGATGTTCCTATCCTTTTCGATCTGATACTGCATCTGGGTACGGTTTCAGCTACAATCATACTATACAGAAAAATAATAGGATCCATACTGGCAGATATGTTCCTGGTGATAATCAGCGATAAAAAGGAAAGAAAAACAATTTATCAACGAGGAAATATTAAACTTTTATACCATATCGCTCTCTCTACATTAATTACCGCTGTCCTTGCTTACGGATTTAAAGATATATTGAGATCTTTTTTTTACCAGCCCGATTTTATACCCTTCTTTTTTATCGTTACGGGCATTGTCCTTCTTATTACGAAATTTGTCACGGAAGGAGAAAAGGGGATATCTCAGACCCGAATTCTTTTTCCTTCGGTTGTTGGTTTCACACAGGCCGTTTCTATGCTGCCGGGGATCTCCAGATCAGGCTCAACAATTGCGGCCGGTCTGTTTCTGGGTGGTACGCGGGAATTTTCCGGGACCTATTCCTTTTTGCTGTCAATACCATCGGTTTTCGGCGCTTCTCTTTTTGAGTTTGCCCTTTCAAGGCACACGATCCAGGGTTTCACAAGCTCACGTATATATATATTCGCTTTCGTTTTATCTTTTCTTACAGGCTTTGCTGCTTTAAAAATCCTGTTAAAGTTTCTCGGTAAAGGAAAGTTGTATTTTTTTTCAGTGTATTGTTTTTCAGCAGGTATTGCAGGGTTTATAATAAAAAATTTTAATATGCTTTCCGGCTGAATATAAAAAATATTTTAATTAGAGTCGGACGAAGTAAAATAAGATAATGAAAAATAAGCAATCAGAAAATAATATCAGGCCCGGTGCTTTTGCAGTATTTATCGGGATCATTTTTATGATTACAGGTTTTTTCTTGATCCCGGTATTGATCGGATTCAATCCTGAAGATTCTCTCTACTTCAGTACACAGTTAAACACAGAGGTTAACCATTTTCTTGGTAAACCAGGGACCGGCATCTCCTCGTTTTTATTTTATTACACAGGGAGAGGTGCTTTTGTTTTTACTTATTTTTTAATATACTTAGGATTCGTTTTTCTAAAAAGGATCACTCCCGGTAAAAAAACAGGGCATTTACTTTTGTGTATAATAGCTTTAGCATCATCTTTGGTGTTTTTTTCGCGGCTTTATGGTGAAGATCTACAAAAGGGTGGGGGATTGCTGGGCAATATTGTTGTAGAGCGACTTAGTACACAAACAAGACAGGACCTGACTGTAATTTTGTTTTCTGCAGTATTTATAGGAATAACGCTTTTGACTTTAATATTTCCTGTTAAAAAGATTGTTTTCATGATCATGGGAGGCAGATCTCCTGTGAGAGGTCACGAGGAGACAAAACCGCAGGAGGCCGCTCCCCGTAAGGAAGTTCCTTTTATAGAAAACGGTAAAATATTGAACAAGAAAAATAATGACCGTAGACGTGACAGTTATTTTTTTCGTTCCGGAGGTACGGAAAAACCGGCAAAGAACAGTGAAAAAATAAAAATCAACAGGAAAAAACCCCCTCTCATAAAGAAGGTGTTTTACAACGAGGATGACCCTTTTGTTGATCAGGTCCCGAAAGTGCTTCGTGTCAAAGTCGAAGAAGCCTCAATCCTGACAAATACCGATCTTGAAGATTCAGATATTGGAGACTCAGATCGAGCCGAATCACCTCTTGAGGAAAAGAACGGTCAGTATTTATTACCGCGGAGCCCGTCCGGCAAAGACAGGACTGATTCCAAAGATCTCAATAAAAAGGCTTATCCGGACGTTTCGTTATTGGCAAAATCAAAATCGGTTAATAAAAAAGAAAGGGAAAACGAGACTTTAAATACGGCACAGGAGCTTGAAAGAACGCTTGGCGAGTTTGGAATTGAAGCGAAAGTAACAGGTATTGTACGAGGTCCAGTGATCACGCGGTATGAGCTGCAGCCTGCACCGGGTGTAAAATTAAGCAGGATCGTGAATTTGAGCGACAACATAGCTTTAAGCCTTTCTGCGAGCGGTGTCAGGATTGAGGCTCCCATCCCGGGAAGAGCAGCAGTCGGAATAGAGATTCCCAATAAAGTGAGGGAAATCGTTACTCTTGGAGACATATTTGAGGAAGCCCGCGTGGAGGGTGAGCTGCCTTTGATACTTGGTAAAGAGGTCTCAGGAAAAATTATAGTATCTGACCTGACAGAGATGCCTCATCTTCTTATAGCAGGCGCCACGGGATCGGGAAAAAGTGTGTGTGTTAATTCTCTTATCGTGAGCCTCCTTTTCCAGAAAAGTAAAGAGCATGTGCGATTCATGATGATCGATCCTAAAATGGTAGAACTTAAAATTTATAACGGGATACCACACCTGCTTACCGAGGTAATAACTGATCCGCGGGAAGCTTCAAAAGCCCTGCGGTGGGTAATATATGAAATGGAAAACAGGTACAGATTGCTGGACGAAATGTTTGTGAGGGATATAAAAACTTATAATCAAAAGGTCAAAGAAGAACTGCCTTATATAGTCGTCATCATCGATGAATTCGCGAATTTGATGGCCATTGCACAAAAAGAAATAGAAGACACGGTAGTTCGGTTGGCAGCCATGTCGAGGGCTGTTGGTATACATCTTATAATGGCAACGCAGCGCCCAAGTGTAGATGTTATAACAGGTTTGATAAAAGCCAACTTTCCGTACAGGATCGCCTTCCAGGTCGCGAGTAAAATAGATTCAAGAACAATAATGGATTCGATGGGAGCTGAAAAACTCCTTGGCAGGGGTGATATGTTATTTGCCCCTGCCGGGAGTATGAATGTCAAAAGGATCCAGGGAGCGTACATACATGAAGATGAAGTCTTCAGATTGGTAAGAGAAATAAAAAAGAACAGCTCTCCTGATTATAATGACGAGATTCTTTCTTTTGAAAAAACCGAAGGCCACGGTATCGATGACAACGATCCAATATTTGATGAAGCAGTTGAAACTGTTTTGAGAACCAAACGCGCATCCGCATCTTTTTTACAGAGACGGCTGAAAATAGGTTATAACAGGGCTGCCCGGTTAATAGAGCATATGGAGGACAAAGGAATTATAGGCCCCCCCAGAGGGAGTAAACCCAGAGAAATCTATCTTGAAGGAGGAGAGTGACAATCGGCAAAGCTAAAAAGTATTTTAACATTCTTAATAGAAAATATTTCAGTCTTGAATAATTAGGGGATAAAATTATATCCGGTTTGCATATTTTTTATTACTTTTAGGTGGCACACCTATTTACTGACATTAGCGGGAGAGTTTTTGTTGAGTAAAATCCTATTAATTGCACTTGCGATCCTATTGCTTGTTAGTACAATATTGTTCGCGCAGGATACGGATGAAAAGATTAACATTGTTTCCATAAACGATATCAAAAAAATGATGGCGGAAAAATTTGCATTAATTGAGGATTATTCGGCCGATTTTGAATGGGTAAACGGTAATGTAAATTATTACGGGAGAATACAGTACAAAAAACCCGGCAAGATTCTTCTCAATTTTGAAGAGCCGGAGGAACAGGTAATTGTTTCAAACGAGTCGACACTTTATATCTATCTGCCGAAATTGAAAATCGTCGCGCAACAAGCACTCAACGAGGACGCAGAGTCAACGATATTAGCAGCCGCATCTGAAAGCGGTCTCGCAAAGCTTATAGATGAATATTCATTTTCCTTTTATGATACCAGTTCACTACAATATTTTAAAAAGACGATGGCTTATCATTTAACTCTGAATCAAAAAAAAGCAAAGGTGGGGTTTAAAAAAATGGATATCTGGGTATCGGATACCGGCCTGATTCTTCAATCCAACGGCAGTTCTCAAAGCGGTATAAATGTCAGTTTAACTTTTTTGAATATTAAACTAAACACGGAGCTTCCCGATTACATCTTTGATTTTGAAATTCCGACGGATGCTCAGATCATTCGGAATATTATAATCCCTTTTTCCGATAAATATTAAATTTTTCTAAAAATTCCGCCGTAAGGACATTAATACCAATTTTCTTGTTTTTTTGGCAAGAAAATTCTTCAAATAAAGAATGCGGCTTGTCCGCATTAGGGGTCTAAAATGAATCAGATAGGATCTGTTTTCAAGGAAGCAAGAAAGAAAGCGGATAAAAGTATCGAAGATGCTTCTAAAGAAACAAAGATCGCAAAAAAATATCTAATTGCCATCGAAAACGAAAATTTCGAGATCTTTCCCGGTGAGACCTACCTTGTAGGGTTTTTACGAAACTACGCTCAATTCCTGGGACTTGACTCCGATGAGATAATACTTAAATATAAAGATTTTAAGATCCAGGAACATCCAGCACCTATTGAACAGTTAATAGCAAGGCCGAAGAGTGCTAAAAGTATCCTCCTGATCAGCATAATCATCGTAATTGCTATATCGGTTTCGCTCTACATTTATTTAACAAGGAAAAGGGGAGAGCGGCCTTTAAGCAGAATGATGAGAGAGAAAGAAAGGGAAAAACAGTCCGAACAAATAAAAGCCCCCCCTGTTCAAATTGATGAAAATGTAATTGTGTTTGAAGAAGAGGAAATAATCAAAAATTTTGAGAAGAACGATATAATCGTATTTTTGCAACGAAATAAAAAATATACAATATCGATTGATTCTATAAATGAGAATCTGGGGTTTTCAATCGGTGATATACCTTTTTCACTTTCGACAGGTGAAAGGGTAGAGATCGATTTTGACAGGGACGGGAGAAAGGATATTCTCATACGGGCCAACAGACTTGGCGAAGGTTCGGTAAATCTAACACTTAAAAAACTTTATAAATCAGAGGTTTTAGGTTCGGAAATAAGCATATCGGAGGAAGTGGAGACATCTGAAAAAACCTACAGGCCTCCGGAAGTTGTGATAATAAGAGAAGACGACATCCTCTCAAAAATACCGGTAGCTCCAAAAACAGGTTTTACCATTATTTCAAGTTATGAAAAAACTGTTATAAATGCTCTTGTTAAGGCAAACGCAACAGCCTATTTTGCCTATGTAGTCGATGAAAAAAATAAAGCGGAAGTACTTTTAAAAAACAGCGAAGAATTGACCATCATCTCAAAAGAGGCCTTACGCATTATGGCAGCAAATGCGAAAGGAATCGAACTTGAAATAAATAATATTCCGGTAACTCTCGGAAGAGGCGGAGAGATTGTCGCAAAAGTTATCAGATGGTATCGTGACGCTGAAAACAGCGACCTTTATCATTTAATAATTGATGACTTGGAGAAATAATCTGTATACACCCAGCCTTTGTTTATATGATGGGCTTTGAAATTAAAGACTCGCCAGCGTGAACAAAATCTATTTCATCAACTTTTCCAGCTCGTTTCTACTCTCAATTATCTTCGAGACAAGTTTGTAATCTACTGCCTCTTTTGCCGTCAGCCAGAAATCTCTGTTTGCGTCTTTTGTTATTTTTTTTACATCATTTCCGGTTTCATTTGCAATAATACTGTTGAACTGGTCCCTTATTTTTAATATCTGGTTGGCTGTAATCTCCAGGTCCGAAGCAGGACCAACAGCACTTGTGGAAGGCTGGTGAAGCAGAAACCGCGCGTTTGGAAGCGCAAACCGTTTCCCTTTATCGCCCGCAAGATAAATTATAATTGCGGCGCTCGCGCATAATCCGGCTGTGATGGTAACTATTGGAGGTTTAATAAATTTCAGCATATCGTATATTCCGAACCCCGAATCGGCGCTGCCTCCCTGAGAATTAATAATTACGATAATGGGTTTTTCAATATCATCTTTTTCCAGAAGTATCAGCATTGAATACAGGTTTTTTACGAGCTGTGCATCGATTCCCTGGGAAATGATCAGTGTTCTTGTTTGGAGCAGCTCTTTAACCATGAAACCCGATTTATCCTGCTCCCCATTCTTTTCCGGTGTTTCATCATCTAAAAAGAAATTTCCAATATTTTCTGTATTTTTCATTAAAAACTCCGAAAATAATAATATATACCAAATATAGTTAATCCGGAGGCCATATTCAATTGAAATGCTCCTTTTTATTGAAAAACTATTTTTTGGACAAATAAATTTGCATAATACCCATTGTATGTTAGAATTATAATTATGGTAGAAGTCCTTCTTAAAACATTTAAAGTCGGTAAAGTAATTGACCACTACACATACATACCTGAAAATTTTATTGTTTTTGCCAAATACCAAACCCTGAATAACCGTGACGTTGAAAGAGCACAAAAGTATTATCTTGACGAACTCTTTTATGATGAGGAAAAGCCCCCGGAATTTATAGCCCCGGAAAATACTATAGAAACTGAAGAAAAGGAATTACCCGTACAGGAAGAAAAGACCCAGTTAAAAAATAAAGAACCACAGCAAAATATGCAGCAGACAGCCGTAGAAAATAAAAAAATGGAAGTTGCGGATAAACAAAAACAACAGATGGCCGAGACTTCGATTTATGGGAACGCGGTAGCTTTAATCCATAAGCAGTTTTTAATGGTTTCCCGCGGTGATAAAATAAAAATCGAAAGTGTTTATAAACTTTCTTCTATTATTCAAGAATATGTTTTAAAAAACCAGGTAGAAGCTCTTTTGCATGTCTCACGCGGTAGTGATAAATTCAGGATAGAGGTACACGCGTTAAATACAGCGATTTTAACGACTCTTACATCATATTATTTAAATATACGAGGAGGGGATTTAGTAAATCTGATAGCTGCGGCTCTTTTGCACGATGTCGGGGTCCTTTTTATAAAAGATGTGAATAATACTGAAGATATTAAAAAACACACCATTTATGGATTCCAGCATCTCAAGACGATCAAAGATGTGGCTCCGTCGATAGTAATGACTGCTCTTCAGCATCATGAAAAAATCTCTGGCGACGGATATCCAAATAAAATAGCGTCAAACAACATCGAATTATCAAGTAGAATTATTTCCATCTGCGACCGGACTGACAATCAGATAAGTTATATCAAATACGGCACAGATATATCCATCCATCTCACAAAAGAAGAGTTTCTTGCGTGGAAAAAAGAAGATTTTGACCAAAATATTTTAGCGACTCTCTTTTCCTCGGTAAGCAATGTTTTTCGGCAGGAATCACTTGTACAGCTGAATAACGGTTGCCTGGCTTTAATAAAAAAATTGAATGTTAGATTTCCATTAAATCCTGTAGTTCAGGTGATAACGGACCAGTCAAGGAACAAATTAGGAGAACCTAAAATCGTCGATTTGATCAGGATCAGGAACATATGGATAAAAGGGTTTCTGAAAAGAAACGCTTAACAGGTTTATATAACATCCAAAAACCACAGAACTATAAGTGCCACAAGAATTAAAAAGACAAGCCCGCCCGTTATAATTGCAATGAGCGGAAAAGATACTTCTTTTTCATGGGCCCCTTGTTGTTTCACGTCATCAACATCAGATCGGGTAGTAACTATTTCTTCATAGGTTTTCAGTTTAACACGTTCGGTTTCGATAGTTTTTCCGAAGACTCCATCCTTGAGTTTGCACAGTATCATATATTCATTTTGCGGGTTCTTTTTTACCTGAAGTACTTCTGCCTTAAGGGGAATAATATTTTCATCGATACGCAACCCATAGCTTTCGATGTGATAACTGGCCTTTTCGGAGTTATCTACAATTCTCACCATTATCCGATCACCTTCTTTTAATTTATAGATAGGAATACCGCTGACAGGAGCCAGAACCAGGTCAATATCAACAATATCTCCTTTGACTGTCCGTTTCTGTTCTTGAGGAAGTTTCTTTTCTTTAGGTTCTTTTCTGTCTTTTATTATTTTATCATAATCCTGCTTAGAAATATTCTCAGCCGCAACCTCTACAATCATATTTTTGTCCGAGAGGGGTTTGAGAAAAATTGATTGTATCAGCGAATTTACTTTAGTATGATCGTTGTGCTTCAGGTATGTTAACAGTTCATTTCCTCTATCTTTTTCCAGTGACTGCGCCAGGGTAGTCCGCAGATCAGCTGTAATATGTGCAGAAACATCTCCTTTCAATTTAAGGTTATTCAGGTTTTCATCAAAAATATACCAGGGAACACCCGGGCTTATATCACTTATTACGCTGAAGCGTGAAGCTACGGCGCTGACATTTTCTATTACCCTTTTTTCCTCATTCATAACAATAATGAACAGCGAGTTTATTTTAGTCTGAATTGCTTTAACCGTGCCTTTTATGATCAGATAGTTGCTATTATCTCCAGCCAAATCAGAATCGCTGTTAGGGTCCGACATGATGTATCCCTCTTTTAAATCTTTCGAGAATTATGTATATTATTCCGTGAATTTTTAAGTAGTTCTTGGTGACAACTTCGGCCACGACTAAGTCGGGCAAGCCCGACAACTCCGGTTAAAAACCGGCGTAGTCACCAATTCACTTCATTGAGCCGTTTCACCGCGACTAATTAGTTCTATTTAACTCGTTATATTCAACTAGCTAATAACTCTGAAGTTACTTATATTATTAAAAAGCACGAATTAAGCCGGGCAAGCCCGGCAACTCCGTGTTTTATACGGCGTGGCACGAAGAACTAATTACATTATACGAGTAAATTATCAGATTAAGGTACAATACAAATCATGAAAATAAAAACATTGTTATACTTTGCAAAAAAATATCTTACGGCAAAGTGGTCTTTGATGTCAACGTTATCGATATTAATGATTTCTTTTGGCGTAATTACATTAATAGCAGTCCTGTCAATTATGAACGGGTTTCATAACACCTTTCGTACGAAAATACTCGAGACAAATACTTATCATATAATAATTCAACCAAGTTTAAGTGATCAATTTTCGTTAACTAATATTAAATCAGTTCTTAAAAAAAATAAAGATATTATTTCAGTCATTCCGTATTTTGACGGTGAGGGAATCATTAAAAGCAGATGGAGTACGAGAGGGATAATAATAAAAGCATTTCCTGAGGATGTACTCCAACAGGACAGTGGGTTTAAAAATGAAATAAAAGTTCCAAAGGGAGAGTTTGACCTCAGCGAAGATGATCACATACTGCTTGGTGAGGAACTGGCCAGAGAAATGGGTGTTTTCGTTGGAGATTTTGTATCAGTGCTGACGTTTCGCGGGGAAGATATATCTTTTTCACAGCCGGCTTTTAAAGTTTTCGAAGTTGTAGGCTATTTTAAGACAGGATACTGGGAATACGACAAAAACATGGCGTATATTTCCATCAACACTGCCTACGGTCTGTTCGGGATAGAAAAAAAAGACCTGGCTATTGGTGTAAAAATCAATAACATATCGCGGGTAGATAAAGTAGTGAACTGGATGAAAAATAACGGGCTTGACAATTTATATATTCTCACATGGGTTGACATGAACAGGGTATTGTTTGAAGCGCTTCAAAATGAAAAGGTCGGTATAGGATTTGTTGTTATGCTGATTATTGTGAGCGGTGCTTTTAATATAATTGGATCTCTAGTTATGACCGTGATGGAGAAGCGAAAGGAAATCGGTATACTCAGGGCCCTGGGAGCAATCCCAGCGGATATAACCAGAATATTTGTCATAGACGGCTTTTATATTGGAATATTGGGGTCAGCAACAGGTGTGTTTGTGGGCTTTTTTCTTACCTTGAATATTGAAAAAATATTTTCTATATTCGAATCAATAGTAAACGGAATAAAAAATTTGGTATATGTGCTGTACCTCATGCCTAAAAACGCGTCTCCTTTGCCCAGGTTCGAAATTCTGTCGGACTCAATTTACTACCTCGAAGGGGTCCCGGTTGAAATACATTTCTGGGATGTTTTTATCATATCAATACTTTCAATTTTTATCAGTATTATTGCGGCATACTATCCGGCCAAAAAAGCATCTTTAACAAAGCCGATCGATACAATAAGGTACGAATAAGGAGAGTTAGCAGGTATAATGGTCAATACTAATGAAATCGTTGTGAAAGTAGAAAATTTAAAAAAAATATTTCAAACAGGTGATACACATTTCACCGTGTTAAAAAACTTAAATTTAAGCGTAAAAAAAGGCGAAATAGTCACCATTGTTGGAAGAAGCGGTTCCGGCAAAAGTACATTGTTGAATTTACTAGGGGGGCTGGATAAACCAACAGAAGGAAGTATTATCATTAAAGGAACCCGGATTGAAAACAGCGATGAAACCGCGCTATCGGAATTCAGGAACAAGCATGTTGGGTTTATATTCCAATTTCATCATTTATTGCCGGAATTTACAGTTCTTGAAAATGTAATGATGCCGTATATAATCGGAAGATCAACCAGGAGTGGCGTTCATGATAAATCTTTGGAATTATTGCGATTAATGCGAATCTTTGAAAAAAAGGACCTGAAACCAAATAAATTGTCCGGCGGGGAAAGTCAACGTGTCGCGATAGCGCGGGCTCTGATAAATGACCCTGAAATAATCCTGGCAGATGAACCTACAGGAAATCTTGATCTGGAGACTGCAGAGATAATAAAAGGGCTCCTGTTTGATATAGTAAAAAAATTCGATCATACCATGATTATCGTCACACATAACGATACAATTGTAAAGGATGCCGATTCGGTTTATCAGCTCAAGTACGGGGCGTTAAATAACTTGATTGATCATGTTAATTAGATTATATTTAGTGAAGGTATTAGGAATTGGATCCGATGATCTGTCAGGAATGTCAAAAAAAAGATGCTCTGTTTCACATCCCCAAGATAATCAACAGCGAAATTGGGTATATTCATCTATGTAAAGTTTGTGCCAATAAAAATAATTTACATGAAATAGCGAACGGATTAGATGATAAACTGAATTTCTTGCTTGAAGGCCTCCTTACATCCCGTAAAGGTAATAAAAAAGGTACTTCACCCGGTTTAAAATGCACTGTCTGTAAAACAACTCTAAAGGATTTTCAAAAGGATAAAATATTGGGCTGTTCGAGTTGTTACGAGGTTTTTTCAGATTACCTTTTAAAAAACGCTGACAGTGGCGGGGCGGTTTACACAAGACAGCAACCGGATGTTGAGCTGCCGAAACGATTGAACCTTTATAAAAAAGAATTAAATAAAGCAGTTGAAAAAGAAGATTTTGAAAAAGCTGCAGTATTAAGGGATAAAATTAATAAATGTGAAAATGAGGGAATCTTCCGTGACAATTGAGGAACTTGCACAGAGTGAAGGAATCTGGAATTCCATGACAAAAGACAATTCTAATATTGTTCTAAAAAGCAGTTTAAAATTTTTCAGAAACGTGGAAGGGTACTCTTTTTCTCATAAATTAATAAAAAAGGATAAGGAAAAAGTTTGTAAAACCATTCTGGAAAACCTTGTGGGTAATGACAACCTGACGGACCTTTCTATTTACAGGCTAAAAGAGATTTCCTCTTTTGATAAAAATATCTTTGTGGAAAGAAATATTTTAACAAAGGATAAAGACGATAACAGCACACTTGTTCTGTCTCATGATCAATACAATTATTTCATTCTGTGTGACAAAGACCATATAGAATATGTCACCCATAAATCCGGTTTACACTTTAACGACATTTATATGGATGGAAAAAAAGTTATCTTAGATATAGAAAATAGGATCAAGTTTTCCTTCTCGAGAGCATTCGGGTATCTTACGGCAAATCCTGACAATTCCGGCTCCGGTCTGGAAATGATCCTGACGGTGCATTTACCCGGCTTGATCTTTTCAAGCAAAATAAATGAGGTGATATTCGAGCTTGAGAAGCAGGGTATGGGTGTGAGAAGCAGCTGGGTTGACGGGTATTACGAGATTTTTAATAAATATTCAAAAGGCCTGGTTGAAAAGGATGTTTTTAAACATTCTCTGGACAGTTTTAAGCAGGTAATTCGGTATGAAAGAGAAAACAGGGAAAATGAATATGCTTTGAACAGGAGCCTGATTGAGGATAAAGTGTGGAGAAGCTACGGCATATTACTGTCTTCAAGGCTAATTTCGATATATGAAGCCTTTGATCTGCTGTCATATCTCCGGCTCGGAATAGGTCTTGGGACCATTAATTATCTTAAAATAAAGGATATCAACCTTCTGCTCTTTTTTATACAGGATTTTCACCTGAAAAAAAGATATAATATAGATAACGAAAACCAGAATTTGGAAGAAGTCAGGGCGCAATACTTAAGAGACTATCTAAAAGAGGTAATGTGATGTTCAAGGGATTAACGGAAAGAGCGCAAAGAGTAATAAATATACTTGCACAGGAAGAAGCAAAAAAACTGAATCATGATAAACTTCTTCCAGAGCACATTCTTCTTGGTTTAATAAGGGAAGGGGAGGGGGTCGCTGTAAAAGCGCTCATTAATCTAGGTCTGGACTTAAAAACTCTAAGGGAGGAAACTATAGCGAGCACTAAAAGAACGGGTGGGATCCTCCTCCTGGGTGATGTCCCGCCGTCGACAAGAGCCCAGCGGGTTCTCGAGCTCAGCGCTGATGAAGCCCGCAATATGGGCCATAACTATATCGGGACCGAGCATCTCCTGCTTGGTCTGTTAAGAGAAGGCGACAGCGGAATTCTGGGAGCTTTTGACAAGCAGGGAATCAAGATATCCAATGTGAGGGAGGAAATAAACAGGCTGCTCGGGACAAATAGAACTGAAATTAAAAAGAAAATAGACCGAAGAACACCTACATTGGATGAGTTTGGAAGAGACTTGACCATTCTAGCCAAAGGTAAAAAGCTGGACCCAGTTATCGGCAGAGAAAAAGAGATCAAACGAGTGATACAGATATTATGTCGGAGAACAAAGAACAACCCGGTCCTTATCGGAGAGCCGGGGGTTGGTAAAACCGCAATAGTCGAGGGTCTCGCTCAAAATATTGTGCTTGGGAGAGTCCCTGAAACCCTTGTAAACAAGCGGGTATTAACACTTGATCTTGCGTCTTTGGTCGCCGGGACCAAGTACAGAGGTGAATTTGAGGAAAGATTAAAAAAGGTAATGTTTGAGATCAGAAGGGCAGGAAATGTCATCCTGTTCATTGATGAACTTCACACTATTATCGGTGCCGGAGGAGCTGAAGGGGCGATCGATGCCGCCAATATGCTAAAACCGGCCCTTTCAAGAGGTGAGCTGCAATGTATCGGAGCGACCACGCTGAATGAATATAAAAAGTATATTGAACGGGACGCAGCTTTGGAGCGCAGATTTCAACCTATAATTGTGGATGAGTCCACCGTAAATGAAACTGTTGAAATACTGAATGGGATCAAATTTAAATACGAAGAGCACCACAAAATCCTGTACACTGATAATGCGCTCAGCGCTGCCGCGAATCTCTCCTTCAGATATATAACCGATAGATATCTTCCTGATAAGGCAATCGATCTTATCGATGAGGCGGGGTCCAAGATAAGGCTGGAAAACACCATGATCCCGGAGAACTTTAAAGAAATTGAGCAGGAGATTGAACGTCTAAGGGAGGAAAAAACCCATCTTGTGGAAGTACAGGATTATGAAAAAGCCGCGAAGGTGAGAGATAAGATGAACACCCTGCGGGAAAAGCTTGAAGTAATGAAGGATGAGTGGAAAAAGGACCTTAGTAATGAAAAACCGGTTGTAGATGAAGATGAAATCTACCAGATAACCAGTGAATTAACAGGTATACCTCTTGTAAGAATATTGGAAAGCGAGTCACAAAAACTTTTACGAATGGAAGATGAGCTTCACAAGAAAATTATGGGCCAGGATGTAGCAATAGAAGCCGTCAGCCGGGCCGTAAGAAGATCAAGGACCGGATTGAAATCTCCAAAAAGACCGACGGGTTCTTTTATATTCCTGGGCCCCACCGGTGTCGGTAAAACATACCTTGCAAAAGCCCTGGCTGATTTTCTTTTCGGCACTGAGGAAGCCCTGATAAGAATAGATATGAGTGAATTCATGGAAAAGCACAACATGTCCAGGCTTGTCGGTGCACCGCCCGGATATGTAGGATATCAGGAGGGCGGCGAATTAACCGAGAAGATCCGCCGGAAACCCTACAGTGTGATTCTATTTGATGAAATAGAAAAGGCCCATCC
>DRHN01000123.1 GCA_011049595.1 Spirochaetota bacterium
GCGACTTGCGGCATTAAAGTCCTTGATGTAATCAACAAATTCTTAATAATAAACTGTTGATTATTTTTATTTCAGTTGTTATACATTAATATACCGCAGTGGTAGGGCGCCGTTTGTATTCAAAGGTGCAGGGGCAAAATCCTGTGATGCGAGAATGTGAATGGGCCCGGGATCTAAGTCAGGTAATGGAGGGTTGTTTTTAAAAACAAACAATATGTTTCGATTATTTAACAGGTATATAGCGACAAATTCAAAGCTTGTAATACGGAATATAATCTTCATTTTATTGATTTTTATCGTTGTGTTCGGGCTTGTGACCACCTTTGTTTTCTGGTTTTTGCAAAAAGGTCCCCCGGAAGTCACAGTTCCCAATATTACCGGTACGGAGCTGATGGAGGGGCTTTTAATTTTACAAAAAAAGAAACTGAATGCCTTTATTGATCCGCGTTATTTCAGCGAACACGCTGCAAATGTTGTGGTGGAACAAAACCCGAAGGCTGGAAGTATAGTGAGGGAGGGGAAGGGTATCAGGCTTATAGTGAGCAAGGGCTCCATAGTGTCGATTGTGGAGGATTACACAGGAAAAACAAATGCCTATGTTCAGAACAGGCTCCAGGAAATATTTTCATTTCAGGGAAAAACGATCAAACTGGGGAATACCACATTTGTAACGTCCGAAGAGCCTCAGGGAACAATAATCGGTCAATTTCCGCCTCCGAATACACCAATTACAAACGTCGATACGATCGACCTTGTGATCAGCGCGGGGAAAGAGATCAAAGCTTTTACTTTGAAAGATCTTGCCGGGAAAAAAATTACCGATGTTATGGAGCTTCTTGCATTGAGGGGTGTGCTCGTTTCGGTCATAACCGAAGATATAATGGACCCGTCGCGGAATGGTCTTATCATTTCTCATACCCCCGGTGAAGGTACTGTCATTAGGAGAGGAGATAATGTGACAATTACGGTCGGCTATCTTCCTTCTGAAAGGGAGAGGGAAAAGCTCTACGCCAGGGTCCTTAATTTTGAAGTCCCTGCCGGGCTGGAGAAAACTGATATTCGAATTGTTGTGGCTGACAGGATAGGTGAAAGGGAGATCTATAACGCGGAAAATAACGGCGGGGACAACATATCGGTTCCCTTTAAAAGTTATTCAAACACGACGGTGTACATTTATGTCGAGGAAGGGGTTTATGAGGTAAGGAAAATGGAGTAAAAAACCACCCGCAAACAGACTGTGTGGCTAACCCCTTTTGCCCCCGGCAATTATTACCGACCTGTCGATCTGTCTTTCCATAAGATTTAAAAACATGATCATGTGAGAAGAGGCTGAGCTGTGCTTACTGTAAAGCGCTCTTGTTTCCAGGAGAATATTTTTTAAAAAAGGGTAGCTTTTTAAAAAATTGGCCAACCCTGCTCCTGAAGTCAGGCTGTTTTCAAGCTCTGCTCTCGCTTTTTTGATTTGCTTTTTTAGATCACCCAGAAATTCAAGCGATTTCTTTTTTGATACTTTTTCTCCTGGTAATTCCGGTATCGGGGTTTTTTTATTTATAAATAAACGCGATAGTAAAGTTTCTTCCAGCCCGATGTGTGTCATGTTGGGAATGCTGGCGCCCTCCCAGGTGGCATTAAACACCCTGTTTTTGTATTCATATTTTTCTTTGACCCAGTCAATATATTTAAGAAATACAAAATCCGAAAGAACCGGATCTCCATGAACACCCTGAATGCGCTGTAATTTTCTTTTTCTAATAGAGTCGATCATGGCTGTTTGCAGGGTTTGGAGCCTGGTTTCCTTTGTTGAAAACAATGTGTAGACAGCCGATGAGTTTATATGCGTCATATAGGAAGTGTAGGACAGGTCGAAACCGGTGACTATTACAGGATCTGCGCCAAGGTATAATGCGAGCTCGATCGCGGTAGTTGTCACAGAGCCGCCGCATTCCAGGGGGTCTAACGAGGGTATATAGCCGCGAAGGTGATCCATCAGAGGATGCCCCTCATACCGGATATTATCGCCTTCATTGACCCTGGATACACTCTCACTGAAATAAAGTTCCCCGGGCCAGTATTTCAGTATCTTAGGGTAGGTTGTGGTGTCCGTGACAAGTTTCATTCCGTTTGAGTATTTTTTCCCTTTTAAAATGGAGAAAAAATCAAAGAGATTGTAAAACTGGGCATCCAGCGTAACTATAACATCCGGCTTTATTCCGCTTTTGAGAAGGGGCTCGAGAGCAGTGTCAACCGCAATAAGGTGAACTTTTTCTGAGACCTTTTTTATGGTCTCCATCTGTCGTAAAAGGGACGGCCCGGCGCCCATGACAAGGGCTGGTTTATTTTTCAACGCATTTTTCAGGGTGTTTATCGGCTTTTTCCCGATGAGGGCGGGGACATTTTCAATTATGTTTTTCATCCAGAGACTTTCAAAGGCAAAACGGGTCAGCACGTCTGAAAGTTTTCCTGATGTCAAGTTTTTAAAGTAGTTCTCTAGTTCAGTGTAGTAATCGCTAAAAGATGAAAAAGCCCCTCTTAATCTGATTATCCGGTAGCCCTTAAAGGAAAGAGGATTGAGTTTTTCAAAAAAACCTGCAACGTGTTTAAACTCCCGGTTTATGAAAAGATGTGCACCCTCCAGAAAAGAAATGTCGCGGTTGTTTACAAGAATCGAAAAGGCTTCGATGCTTTTTTCTATCGCGATTATGGTCGTGTTTTTTGCGTTAATCCCGTACATTTCAATAAATGTCTCGATATGATAGCCCAGGCCTATGCCCATGAAAATAAAGATATATCCAGGTTTTACTGTTAGGCCTTTTACAAGGTTGATGGCTTCTTTTAAAGGGTCTGCCTTTGAATGGAAAGGCCTGTTTTTGAAATAAATGTTAGGTCCGGGGGAGCGTGAAAATGAAAAAGCCGCGGTTTCGTCTTTTTGAGTCAACCCCTCGATCAGATCGGGGAAACGCCGTGATAGGAAGACTATGTTTTTATTTAAAATTTCATTCATTATTGCCGCTGAAAGCGATGCCGGGTCGGCATTTCCCTCTTTAATTGAAAACCGGTTTTAAATTCGGTCTTTATCCACGGTATCTATTGATGATCAAGAATTGAAAAATTGATCGAAGTTATCGATGATGTTCGCGTTCCTCAAAGAATGCAGGTACCAGTCGTTAAACAGGTTGTTTTCTTTAAGGTCCCGGTAAATATTGGTGAGGTAATCTTTAGATTTCTCGTATTCCTCCTGGTCAAATGCTTTTTCCCCGAGAACTTTAAAGATGATCTCGCCGTCCCGAGTCTTGACCGGGCCTCCGATTTGGCCGATTTCGGTGGAATATACAAGATCAATGAGATTGTCATTATTCATGAGCTCAAAAAGAGGCACGTCACGCTCTTCAGAGAGTATGTACTGACCGCTTACGGTTATGTAATCGGTACGTGTTATATTAAGGTCGAATATTGAAACAGCATCGTCGAAATCCTCGGGATTTGAGCTTGCACGGGTGAGTATCTCCCTGGTTTTTGATGCCACGGCTTTTTCAACCTCTTCTCTATTTTCACTCGTATATTCCCGTTTGACCCTGAACAAAGCTTTATCGTAGGGTTCGACCCCGGGAGATTCGAGTGCTTTTATTATGTGAAATCCGAACATGGTTGTCACCAGGGGACTTATCTCGTCCTTCTTTAAATTAAAGGCTGTCTCGGAAAACTCAGGGACCATATCCTTTCGGTAGAACTGACCGAGGTCCCCGCCTTTATCTTTTGTTGTGTCTTCAGACTCTCTTTTTGCGATTTCCTCAAATTTATCCGGATCGGCAAGGACTTCGTTTAATATTTCGTTTGCCTTTTGTTCATCATCTTTTATAAGTATGTGAGCCGCGCGCATCTTTTCAAAGAGCCTGGGGTTTTCGTTATAAAAAGTTTTTAGTTTTTCTTCCGAAATGTCGTCATAACGTAAGTATACGTATTCGATCTTTTTTCCGTAATCTGTAAATTGGAAAAACGCTTTTACCTCGGTTTCGGATGTCTTTGTCGAACCAAAATATTGATCGTAGAACAGGTTGATAATAAGCTGCTCCTCTTCGCTTTTAAAAATATCTCTTTTAGTTGTTTCAGGTGTCCGATCGAACCGGTCTTCATCAAAATTCTTACCATTTCCCGCGTAATATCCCTTTCTAATAATTGTGGCAAGCACAGTTTCCCTTTCGATCGCAATGCCTTCGGTTTTCGCGAACTGGAGGATGAGAGTTCTCTGAATTGCAGCATCAAGAGCCCTTCGCATCAGTTCGCGGTTTTTTTCCGGGGCTATACCCTCCTCTCCACTATTCTGTCTTTCCTCTTCATAAAACTCCCTGTAAAAATTTGCGAACAACGAGTCGCTTTCGACAGATAAAGGCTCGCCGTTGATAACAGCTACCTGCGTGGAGGTTCCCTTCTTTGAGGTATACCTGTACGCGAAACTTCCCACGAATGCAACTGCAACAAATCCGATTATAAGCGAGACGATCAGTTTCTTTGCAGTCATTTTTTTGTGCTTGGGGGAAGCCATGAAAATCCTCTTGTGCTAAATGATAAAATAAGCTAATATCCAACACTGTCACCGTCAATCA
>DRHN01000124.1 GCA_011049595.1 Spirochaetota bacterium
AGGGAAGATCGATCAGCCTTTCGACTCCGGACAGTGCCAACAACGCGATCGGCGTTATTGACGTAGCTTTGAGAACAGTTTCTCGTCAGAGGGCCGATCTAGGGGCCTATCAGAACAGGTTCGAAATGGCAGTGAAAGGGGTCCTGGTAGGGGCTGAAAATCTCCAGGCCGCGGAATCGTTGATTCGTGACACAGATATGGCAGAGCAGATGGTTGAGTTCGTAAAGAATACTATACTGGTGCAGGCAGGGATGGCAATGCTCGCCCAGGCCAACCTGAAGCCGCAGTCGGTTCTGCAGCTTCTTGGCTAAAGGCCCGTTTAGTATTCGGGGATGGTTAAAAGAAGAGCCTGACCCGGGCGTCATCATGCAGATCATGCAAAGCCGGTTATCCCGGTAGAATTTGGGAATTGCGGTATGGGAAAGAAGAGTTTTGTGATCGGCAGAAAAATACTTCAAGTACCGTACTGTAATGGCTGAAAATGGATTTTTCAGTCACCGAATCTCTATGGAGGGAGGAGATAGTATGATCATTAACCACAATTTATCCGCTGTTTTTACGAACCGGATTCTGGCAAGGACGGAGAGGGAACTCTCCAAGTCCATTGAAAAGCTGGCATCGGGGCTACGTATAAACAGAGCAGGCGATGACGCTTCCGGATTGGCTGTATCCGAAACACTGCGGTCCCAGATAAGAGGTCTTAAACAGGCGCAGAAGAATGCCCTTAACAGTATCTCTTTAATTCAGACCGCTGAAGGATCTTTGCAGTCTGTGCATTCCATCCTTCACAGGATGAGGGAGCTTGCAGTCCAGTCTGCAAACGCGATCTATTCGGAAGAGGATAGAAGCCTTATTCAGGTAGAAGTTTCTCAGCTGATCGAGGAGATCGATCGTATAGCCGGAACAACCGAGTTCAACAAGTTCAAGCTCCTGGATGGGTCCAACCGGGAATTTAGGTTCCAGGTAGGGCCGAATCCGGGACAGAGCATCACGGTTGTCATGAAGACAATGACAGCTGTGGCTATCGGAGTCTCCGGGCTGACGATGTCCACTATCGATACGGCTAACGAAGCTCTGAGCAGGATCGATCAGGCCGTGGGGAGTGTTTCAAAAATGAGAGCTTCCTATGGAGCGGTCCAGAACAGACTTGAATATGTTGTTTCTAACCTTGCGGTCGCGTCCGAAAACCTTCAAGCGGCAGAATCAAGAATAAGGGATACCGATATGGCGTCGGAAATTATCAATTTCATGCGTCTGAGGATCTTAAAAGACTCTGGGGTGGCTATGCTGATACAGGCTAATCTGAAGCCAGAGTCAGTTGTAAGGTTATTGGGTTAGGCGGTCACGCCGATCACATACCTGCGGCTTTATGCCGCAGGTACTTTTAAAAAACCGGATACTTTGTTTGGAGGTAAATCAAATGGGGATAGAAATAATTAAAGGCGTCCCGGGGGTTATAACGGGAACGAGCGCTCGCGGGAAAATAAACGGGAGTAAAGTTTCAAAAACTGCTGCCGAATCTTCCTTTGAGAGAAAGAACAGGGATATGAGTATAGATCCCAAGGTAAAAGACAACGTAAATGAAGCCATAGAAAAATTAAGGCACGCAGGTGAAATTTTCAACAAAAGGCTTGATTTCCATATAGATGAAGAAACACATCGTGTGGTAGTAAAGGTTGTAGATACCACAACCGATAAGGTAATTAAAGAGATTCCTCCGGAGCAGTTGTTGCAGCTTGTTTCAAAAATACAGGAAATGATTGGTGTTCTTTTTGACGAAGAAAGGTAATCAGGAAAAAAACTTGCCCCGGAGATTTCATCTAAAACCTGGGTAAATAAATGCCTGAAATCAATATTCCCGGTATTCCTAACAATATCGACGTAAACGGTTTAATTGAAAAACTGGTACGCGTAGAGGGCCGGAAGATTGTCAGGTTTGAGGCAGCAAAGGACCTTTTAAACAGCGAGAAAAGCGCCTGGATCGCGCTGAACAATAAAATTAGCGACCTGCACAAAGCGTCGGCAGAATTATACGGCTTTCGCTCACCCTTCGAAGATAAAATTGCCAGTACAAGTGATGATAGTATATTAAGTGCCAGTGCTGATCGTATAGCCCAGCCTTCGAACAGCACTGTAAAAATCGAGCAGATAGCACTAAATGAAAGAATACTTTCTGATCCCATCGACAGCAAATTTATACTGAACAGCGTTTCTCTCCGAATGAACATCGGTGACGAGGAGATTGAAGTTGATTTTAGCGGCGGCCGGCTCAGTGATCTTGCAGATGAAATAAACCGGCAGGCCGGCGATTACTTTACGGCAAAAGTTACAAAGGACACGGAAAAAACATCTGTATTGATACTGGAAGTGGACAGAACCGGTGAAAAAAATAAAATTTTAGTGGAAGATAATGCATCTATCGACTTTTTCAAAGATATAGGATTGTTTGAAGAGAGGACCGGTTTTGAGCTCGATACAGAGCTGCAGCCTGTTAAAATAACCCCTCTTGGAGAGTCTACAGGCTATGAAGTGCGTGACGGGATTCTGATTCTGGAGCCGGAGAACAGTGTGCAGATGGTTTTCGAAAAAACTGTACAGGCAGACCCGGACCTCATACTTAATATCAAAATCAGGGCAATCGATATAGGATTGGACAAACAACAGGAGGCGCCTGTCACATGGCCGGGTCTTAAGAATATAGGCAAGGTGACTGTCCGGGATATCGAAATTGAAGGCGGTAACGCGATCTCGAAGATTGCCTATCCTGAGGAAACCGTTGTAAAACAACCGGTCATAGATGATGCTGTATTAGCTACAGGAAAGGGGGATGAAATAACCAGTAAGATAAAGGTGGATGGATTGAGTGAGGTATTTCAGGTTTATTCATTCAATCTTACCGAACTGATTGCTGAAGGGGAGCAGCTGGACAGGGTTCTTTTTATCAATAATAATACAGAGAAGAGAATAGAATATACGGATTTTTCTATTGAGGATAGGTCGGGGAGAAAAGGTTTATATCCGAAACATCAAGTCCGGGAAGCCAGAGATGCTGTTGTATATATTGATGATGTCAAAGTAATCAGAGACTCAAATCAAATCGATGACTCTATTAAAGGTGTCAAACTCGAATTGAAAAAAGAATCTGAAATAGAAATAGATCTGATAATAGACAGGGATTATGAAAAAATCACCGGTAAAATAATCGGTATGATCAGTTTGTACAATGAGGTGCTCGAGTTAATAAATGATCAGACCGGTGTTGTATCGGGCGGGGGTTTGGGAGAAGAGACTGGATCGGGTATGTTATCGGGTGATATTACGATCATGGGATTGAAGAATAAAATCCAACAAATCGTAATGGATCCCTACCCGACCGATAAGGGCAGAGAGCTCGCCATGCTGGTCCAGATCGGGATATCTATGGGGGCATACGGTTCGGAGTGGAGTGATATTAGGGGAGGCTTTTTACAGGTCGATGAAGATAAGTTCATCGAGGCGTTTAAAAATTTTCCTGTAGCCATAAAACAGCTGTTCGGTTCGGACAACAATAACGACATAGTGATCGATAACGGGGTCGCATTTGTGCTGGACAAAACCCTGAAGGGTTACACCAATGCTCAGAATGGAATAATTACGAACAGGATAAAAAACACCGATGCCGGTATTAAACAGCAGGACAAAAAAATCGATGATTGGAACGAGCATCTGGAAGATTACAAAACGAGGCTTGAAAGGGATTTTACGGTAATGCAGCAGGCCCTTTACAACATGGAAGCCAGTAAAAAAAGCATAGAAAACTTTACCAATCAAAAATAAAAACAGGTGCAGGGGTTAAAAATGGAAATACTCATTAATGATGAGAAAATTGATTTTGAGCTTGAAGAGGAAGAAAATCTATTGGAAATAATGAATAGTCTTGAAGAGTGGATCTTAAAAACCGGGAATGTGATAGAATCTATTTCTGTTGATGATAGAGTTATCCCGATAGATTTCAGTTCCAACGAGTATAGAAATAAAATCTCGCTAATAAAGGAATTAAAGATAACTGTTTCAAATCATATGGAGCTCGCTTTGAGTACTTTTGTAACAGTTGGTGAATATATCAATAAGATGCTTGGAGATTACACAGGTCCCGATAATATAAAACACTATGATTCCTTACTTGAAGGGCTTAATCTTGTTTATACCGGGATTATCGATTCGCTGAGGGTTTTAAAAATTCGGCCGATGACTGTTGTTAAAGATAACGATTATATACTTGACGAAACTCTTTCGGAAATGAATGATTTTATCAGAGTGTACGAAAAAAAATACCCTGATGCTGATGGTATAAAAAAACTCAAAGCGCTGCTGAATAAAGTGTTGAATTTTATTCCCGAGGTTTATAAATGGGCGGTAATAAAAAATTACCCGGTCATTCAGGGTCCGGGGAAAGAGAGAGCGGGTGTCTATTTACATGAAATTTTTAACGATCTGCAATCAATTTGCCTGGCCTCGATTGATAAGTACGAGGATATAGGGAAAAATTTGCAAATCGGTGAGGACAGAAAAGCGTTAAATGATCTTTTCTATTTAATGGAGCTTATGGACGAGGTAATATCTGTCCTGAAGATCACGGGAGAAATTTACGATATAGGGCCAAAAACGCAGAATGGATCCGGTAAATTTAAATTTATCGATGATCTGTTTTGTAAAATGTCCGGTTGTTTGAAAGAATTTGAGAGCGCGTTTGAAAACGGGGATATGATCACCGTGGGAGATATATTAGAGTATGAGATAAAACCGCTTGTTGATCAATTCCCGGATTTATTTAAAAAAATTAATGATTTTATCGCATAAGAGATCATTTTTCTATTGACATGGCCTGAATTTTAGTTTAACTTGAGAGATGTTATTTGCATACCTTTTACCTGCTCGCTGAAACCTCTTGAAATGGCCGCAAGGGTTACTGTTCTGTTAAACAAATGGAGTTAGCCATCGAGGGATTTTATAAGGCTTCGAACTAATAAAGCATAATACATTAAAGAGTAAATCACCAGAGGGTATCCAGGATTGTAAGAAGGTCTTTTTTAACAATGATCGCAAAAGATATATCCAGCTAATAATTATCATCGATTAACACATATATGCGGTTTATTTAATTCTTTCAGCAAAAAAATAATCAATTTATTTACCGGGTGTATTTGTCTTGATATATGCCTTAATAAATATGCAGAGAATAAATGTAATGAAGAGACGGGGTAATTATGGAAACACCAGATAATTTCAGCGGAACGGCAGAAGAAACCATGGATAATGAAAAAGTGGATGAGACGCCGGCGCTCGAACCGGATGTTGTTGAAAATACAGATTATGCTGCTGCTGATCCGGAGTTAGAATCGGATTTGGATGAGGTGCCTGAACCGGATAAAAAAAATGCAAATCCCCCTGCTGTCGGTGAAAATGACGTCGAAAAGATCACGATCGTCAAAAGGGGAAAGAAGAAAACAGATGAGAAGAAAAAAATAAATTTTGCCAAGCTGAACATAAACGAATTGACCAATATGACCATTTCAGGTCTATCTACTCTGGCCAGAGAATTCAGCATCGAAGACACAGGAAGAATGAAAAAGCAGGACCTGATCTTTGCGGTCCTTCAGGCTCAAACCGAAAAACACGGTCTGATCTTTGCTTCCGGTGTGCTTGAAATATTACAGGACGGGTACGGGTTTTTAAGGTCCCCAAGCTATAATTACCTGCCGGGTCCTGATGATATCTATGTGTCGCCGTCTCAGATACGGTTGTTCGGGTTGAAGACCGGAGACACTGTTTCCGGGCAGGTCAGGCCGCCGAAGGAAAATGAACGCTTTTTTGCGCTGTTACGGGTAGAAGCAGTAAATTTTGAGGACCCTGAGGTTGCGCAAAAGAGGATCCTTTTCGATAATCTTACTCCGCTGTATCCTGAAGAGCGAATCGGCCTTGAAACTACTTCGGACAACATTTCGATGAGGATAGTGAATCTCTTTATACCTATTGGAAAGGGTCAGCGGGGGCTAATTGTTGCTCCTCCCAGGACTGGGAAAACGATACTTATTCAGCAGATTGCTAATTCTATTACAGCGAACCACCCGGAAATTATCCTCATAGTCCTTCTAATTGATGAGAGACCGGAAGAAGTCACCGATATGGAGAGGAATGTAAAGGGTGAAGTAATAAGCTCCACATTTGACGAACCCGCTACCAGGCATGTACAGGTCGCGGAGATGGTTATTGAAAAGTCAAAAAGGTTTGTTGAGCATAAAAGGGATGTTGTAATACTCCTTGACAGTATTACCAGACTCGCACGCGCGTACAATCAGGTCGTTCCCACTTCAGGCAAGATCCTGTCCGGCGGTGTTGATTCAAATGCGCTTCACAAACCTAAAAGGTTTTTCGGTGCCGCAAGAAATATTGAGGAAGGCGGTAGTCTCACAATCCTTGCAACTGCACTCATTGACACAGGGAGCAGGATGGATGAGGTGATCTTTGAGGAGTTCAAAGGGACAGGAAATATGGAAGTCCATCTGGATCGAAAACTTGTAGAGAGAAGGACCTTTCCGGCTATTGATGTCTGGAGATCCGGGACCAGAAAAGAGGAGCTTCTGCTGTCCGATGAAGAGCTGCAGAAACTGTGGGTTTTACGGAAAGTTATGCATCCCATGGATGAGATGGAGGTTATGGAACTTCTGCTTGAAAAGATGAAATCAACAAAAAACAATATGGCATTTTTGCGTTCGATGAATAATTCAGGGTAATATTACCGGTTTTATTTAAATTTGCATATACTGATTTTTATTAGTATATTCAGCGGTGAAAACAACCAATGGAGTAAGGTATGAAAAAAGATGTACACCCTGATTATAAACCGGTTGTCATCACCTGTGCGTGCGGAAATAAAATAGAAACCATGTCGACGGTTGATATTACGCATATAGAAATATGCTCTGCCTGCCACCCATTTTTCTCTGGAAAACAAAAACTCGTAGATACTGCCGGTAGAATTGAAAGGTTCAGAAAGAAATATAACATAAAAGATGCAGGTAAGTAATAATTTAGTAAAGAGGGCAGGTTTTCTGTGGATCGTTAGCCACCAGGAGGTGGCTTTTTTTTTGATTTGTTCTTGGTGACAACTTCGTTCACGACTAAGTCGGGCAAGCCCGGCATCGTCGGGTTCCCCGAAGTTGCAGGGTCTCAGAGGCGTGGCGCCAAGAACTGATTTTCAAGACCCGGGCCTCTCTGAATTTGATACATGTTGATGAATGCGTTACCTGTTATATGCTGTGATACGGTCGCAGGAAGGAGCAGTTTGTATGAAAGAAAGTGAAATCAAGAAGCCGAATAGCGGCAAGCCGAGTATCGGGGGGCAGGCGGTAATCGAAGGGGTAATGATAAGGAATAAAAATGTTTACACTATAGCCATCCGAAAGCAGGATGGTACCATTGCTGTTGTAAAAAATAATGTAAATAGCCCTGCTCTTAAACATAAGGTGCTGAAAGTCCCTTTCGTTAGAGGTATAACTGCATTGATTGAAAATCTGGTCCTCGGTATAAAGTCCCTGATGTATTCCGCGGAAGCGGCCATGCCGAACGACGAGGAGAAAAAAAAATCCAGGGGGAATTCAAACTTAATATTATTTTTTAGTTTGATCCCGGCACTCGTACTGGGAGTCGGCCTTTTTATGGTATTGCCGAATCTTTCCACTCACTTTCTGGGTATTATTGAAAAAGACAGCCCTTTTTTGTTTAATGTTGCGGCCGGTGGTATCAGACTTGCCGTCTTTTTACTATATATAATTATTATTTCTTTCATGAAAGACATTAAAAGAACATTCCAGTATCACGGGGCAGAGCATAAATCTATTTATTGTTATGAAGCGGATAAACCTCTAAATATTGAGGAGGTAAAAAATTTTAAAACCCTTCATCCAAGGTGCGGGACATCTTTTTTATTTTTTGTTTTTTTTATCACCATTATTGTCTTTCCTCTTTTAACGGTAGCTATTCAGCTGCTGTACAAGGATTTCGCGGACCTGAATATCGCTTACAGGAAGATCATTACTCTGGTTTCACATATTCTTTTTGCACTTCCAATAATCGCTTCCATATCCTATGAGATGTTAAAACTTTCAGATAAGATGAGAAATAACTTTCTCATTAAAATATTAATTACACCGGGTTTACTGCTGCAGAGAATTACTACAAAGGAACCGGATGAAAACCAGCTTGAGGTTGCAATAGAGGCTGTAAAAGCAGTGTTATAAAAAAAGATACATTAGGTGTATTAAAAATAATACAATTGACATACAATCATGGGCAAAATATTTTTTCATCTTACCGTTACGCTATTTTTAATCATTTATATCTTCAAAACCGCATAAAAAAGCTGATAATATCACATAGTTCTTGAACCGAAAATTTCGTGTCAAAATTCAAAAATAAGGGCAACATTGATAAAAATTAAGTTAGATTTTTAATTTGTGTAATATAAAGAGATATGCATAGAGTTGCAACTTTTGTTTTTTTTTCAATATCTATCTTAAAAAACTTTTTAATCTGAATTCGTTATTAATACGGAATTTGCGGTTACAGAAATAAAATTTTGTAAAATTTAAAAAAGAGTTATACTATATTATACATATTTAGACGTGGTTGAAATAGTTTTTATCGCTTCATTTCTAAATCTTTATAATTTGGTAATTGGAGCGCTGGAAATAACGAACAAATTTGGCACTATTATTGCATCTATTTATCAAGAGTGATAAATATGACATTAAACATAAAAAAAACCGAAGAAAAATCAAAAACAAACCTGACATATTATCTTTTTCAGCTGAAAAAGGACAAGCTGCTGACAGCTGATGAGGAAAAGATGCTTTCAAAAAAAATAATGATGGGGAACAAGAAAGCTCGTGAAACCCTCATTAATTCAAACCTTCGTCTGGTTGTAAAAATCGCTAAAGGTTACATTTCCCAGGACCTGGATCTACTGGATATGATCCAGGAAGGCAATCTCGGTTTGATCAAGGCAGCGGATAAATTTGATTTTAAAAAAAATGTAAGGTTCAGCACCTATGCTTCATTCTGGATAAAGCAGAGTATAGCACGAGCTTTATCGAACAAGGGCCGAATGATACGCCTCCCTCACAGAAAAGAGGAAAAGCTGCGGAAGGTCAACAAAGCTCAGACCAAACTGGCAAAAGATTTTGGCAGAAATGCGGATATTTCCGAGCTTTCATCTGAAACGAAACTTGAGCAGGATGAAATAAAAACTATCCTGAGCCTGCCGGATAAGATCCTGTCGATCGAATCATCATCTGCCGATGATAAATTTTCACTGAAAAATACGATTGAAGACCCAAAGTACAGCCCTGACCATGTCGTGATGAGAGGCTACCTGAAAGAAAAAACCATGGAGATGTTGACCATATTAAATGAAAAAGAGAAAAAAGTTCTTCTTTACCGCTATTCCTTTTTAAGCGGTGAAAAAAATACCCTTAAGGATATTGGCGATAAGCTGTCAATTTCCCCGGAAACCGTTCGGCAGATAGAGATGAGGGCTTTGAAAAAAATCCGCGAACATTTTAACCATCTCAAAGACTTTCTGATCGAATAAAGACAGGTTTTAAAAACTCACTTTAGATCAAAATATCTACTTTTTTTTCTGATTTTATTAATAAGAGCTGAGAATAGAAGAGATTCTAATCATGATGAAAATATATACAGATCATAAACGCGGCTTATCAACAGTACTGCTCATTACAGTTAGTAACCTCTCGACATGGTCCGGGTTTGGTCCTTTTTGTAGAGCTCTGAATAGTAGTAACCTCTGTTTTTTAAAACGTCCTTCAATTCCTGGGTGAAAGGAATATAGCGCCAGAAAATAGTCCTGACATCCTTATTTAATTTCTGCATACCCTGAGATTCAAATTTTATCCATAGTATATAATCCTGAATAAACGCCTGCTTCAGATCACCTTTGAGTTTGGTATTTTGTGAATACTCGTAATAATGCCCTGTAAGCCCTTCCTCCATCCAGTAATGGAGTGCTTTTTCTTTTGCGACCTGCCATCTTAGATCTCCAAGCGCGTACAAAACTGCGGTTTTCAGCTCGCGGGGAAACATAGGGATTGATATTCTTCCCTTGCCGGTAGCTTTATTCCTTCTTTCAAAAGGTTCCCAGCATATTCCAAAACTTCCATAGGAGGGTACAATAATAAAACGGGGAACAATCCTGTGCTCCTCCTGCTTGTATTTTCTTTTAAAAATTCCCGGGTCGATCTTTTCAACTTCATCGAGAAAAATTTTCAGACTATTTTTTGTGCATATTTCCATTTCACTTTTGGGCATATAATATTTTATTAGAAAGGGAAAATGATTACCCTGTCTCCCGACAGTCATTTTGATCATTTGATGGATCGTCATAAATTCTTCCGATACTGCTTTTGAATCGACTTCCAGTGTTTCGTGTAAACCGGATGATTCAAGGGTCTTTATTTCGTTTTCCAGAGATAAAAGTGTCCTGTGACCATTATCTAATTCACGGTCTGATTTGATCAGGGTTTTTATTATCTCCTGCATTTGGACAAGTGCTTTTTTCTGTTCGGGACTGTAATGTGCAATTATCCCCTGGAGACCGGGCGCCATATTGTGTTTTATTAC
>DRHN01000125.1 GCA_011049595.1 Spirochaetota bacterium
ATCTTTAGTTACGACAACTCCCGGTCAGTACAAGTTCGAATGTACGACCTATTGCGGTATCGGCCATGAGGAAATGGTCGGGCATCTCATAGTTGTGCAAAAAGAGGAAGAGGTAGCCTCATCTATCGAATTGTAGTTTACTGCCTCAATTATAAAAAAAATATGGAGAATGAAATGATCGGACAAAAATTAAAATACAGATGGGTACTTATGTTATTCGCGGTGTTGATCGCGGCAGTTGTGTTAGCCCCATATGCTATCGCGGAAGAAGGGCACGCCGAAGAAGAAGAGGTTGAACACGGGCAAGTCGAAGCCGATGGCCATGGGAAAATGGAAGGCGACGAGCACGAGGTTGCCGAAGCCGATGACCACGGGAAAATGGAAGGCGACGAGGATGAACAAGCAGGAGAAGAAGATCACGCGGTTCATGCTCATTCAAAAGAAAGTTTTAAAGAATATGGTCTTGTAAAATCTGAGCCGGGTTATAAAGAATTTAACATCAAGCTCAGCAGGTTCAAATTTTCTCCCCAGACTTTAAAGGTGGATAAAGGTGACCTGGTAATATTAAATCTCGATTCGACAGACGTTGAACACGGTTTTTTTATCGACGCTTATGGAGTCAGTTTTACTGTTCCTGAAAAAGGGTTTACCACAGTGGAATTTGTTGCCGACAAACAGGGTGCGTTTCGGATTAGATGTTCATCCACATGCGGGTCTTTTCACCCGTTTATGATAGGGAAACTTGTGGTAGGCACTAATTATGTTTTTTGGGCCTCTATCATGGGTATTTTTTTCTTGCCTGCCGGTTCTTTGGCTTATATAGCAAAAAAAGGAACAAAAAAAGATAGGAAACCTGGAAGGAGGCAAGGCACATGAGTGATTTAAACAGCCGCCGATCGGGTACGGAAAGTGAAATGACCGATTTCAAGAATGAAAACCGGGTCGGTCTTTTCAACTTTGATCTTACACGGATCAAAATATTAAACAAAATATTTAAATCAAGATCATTTCAACCCGCGCTTATGCTTTTAAACATGATTGTTTTTGCTGTTCTAATTCTGGCGGGAATATACGGGACTCCAATTGGAAACCGGAATGCGGCCATAATCATGGTCTGGATCCTCTGGTTTTCTCTACTTATTGCATTGCTTGTACCTTTAGGCGGCAGAGCATGGTGTTTGATGTGCCCGCTTCCTGCGCCGGGAGAATGGTTGTCAAGATTGAGTATAATAAGAAAAGCCAAACATCAACTGAACCTCGGGTTAAAATGGCCGAAAAAACTGGACAACATATGGATGCAGAACTTCGGCTTTCTCATAATCGCAACTCTCAGCCCGGTGATCCTGACCAGGCCGGCCGCCACATCCTACATGCTTCTGTTTTTTATATTCCTGGGGATCATTCTCAGCGTTTTGTTTAAAAAACAGGGAAGGATAGGAAGAATTTTTTGCAAATTTGTGTGCCCTGTAGGCGGCTTTATCGGGCTGTACTCCCTTATGGGCGCGGTTGAAGTGAAATCAAAGAACACCGAAGTATGCCAGAAATGCAGGGACAAGTCGTGTATAAAAGGCAACGAAAAAGGCTGGGGGTGTCCCTGGTACGAATATCCGGGGAATATGGACAGGAACCTTTATTGCGGGCTCTGCACTGAATGTATCAAAACCTGCCCCAATGAAAACGTGGCCTTCAGGACACGTCCGTTTGGGGCGGACCTGCTGAAAAAGAAAAAGGTGGATGAAGCCTTTAAATCTTTTATTATGCTTGGCAGCGGGTTATTTTTCCTGACTGTGTTTTTTGGCTGGTGGGGTTCACTGAAAGACATCGCGGATCCTATAACCGGTGTTTATCTGGCTGGCCCGATTCAATGGAAGGATCTCATACGATATGGCGGAATGTTGTGGGGAGTGAGCCTGGGAGTGATCCCGCTGGTATATCTTGCCTGCTCATGGCTGTCAAAGCTGGTTTCCGGGAACAACGAAATATCACCAAAGAAATTATTTGTCGACTACGCGTATGCTCTCGTGCCTTTAGGGCTTATGATCTGGGTCGGATTTGTCGTGGGAATGTTAATGATAAACGGTTCTTACGTGGTCTCGGTAATATCAGACCCTTTTGGCTGGGGGTGGAACCTTTTCGGTACCAGCGGCTTCAAGTGGAGACCATTTTTTCCCGGAGCGATACCATATATCCAGCTCGGATGTGTGCTGATCGGTCTTATGGGGTCCTTCTCCAAAGGCTATAAGATTTCTCTCGAAATATTCAGGAAGAAATCCATAGCCCTCAAAGCGTTGATGCCTATGAACGCATTTTTCATCATTTTTGGAGTTGTTTTTATATACTTTTTTGTTATGGTTTGAGAATTAGCATCATTTTTAAAATAATTACCGGTGGTTTTAGATCTTAAAAGCTGATCCAAAACCACCGGTATTTTCTATGTAGGATGGAAGTAAAATGGCAGTGAGTTGCGCTTGAAAAGTAATTTCTGCTACATATCGGTCTTTCACATGTGTTGTGTGGATATTCTTGGGTCTTGAGAATTATAACAAACCCTATCACTAATCGATCTGTTACTGATCGTTTTCTGTGATTATGCCTTATGCTGACCTTCGAGCCGATGACAAAACGTAAGGCGAAAGAGAGTATGACAAAGTCTGACCTGGCTGAAGCGTCTATGGATCTATTTGAGAGTATTGCCAAACGGCTGCTAAAGCACCAACTCTTCCCATGGGCATTTCGATGGTTGATGATCGGCCTTATTGTCCTGTTGACATATTCCGCATTATGGTTCGCCGAACTCCAGCAAGAAAATTTAAGGCTGTCGATTTAATAGCTTTCAAACAACTTGGAGATTTATTTAAAGATGCAACTTACCTCACACTCGATGAGTTTAATTATTTCTATACAATGATGGAACAACATCGAGACCATTCTTTTGAATACCTCCAACAGGGACTAGGAAAAACCGGTTTAGAAAATATGAAAAAAACAGCTGAAGAATTCATCAGGCTATTAGAACAAAATTTAGAAAGAAAACAACAATCTCATCAAACTCCAGAACAAAGTGAGGGGAAAGGGGGGCGAATGAATAAAGTAATGGATGATATGATAATAAAGTTGTATGAATTAAACGAACATTACCATGATACAAAAGAGAAAATGGCTTGGCTCGGCAGCGCTCTTTACTTTACATTTTCTTTAGCTATTATGAGAATTTTGTTTATTAAAGAAATGCAAAATTTTATTAAACAAGACCAATGGGTACCATGGATAATCGGTATCTTATTAGCCGCGATATGTGGCTGTGCACTATGGTTCGTCAATCTTCACTATAAAAAGAAAAGAATATCTATAGTTCCTTAAGAGTAAAATCGTTGCACAATAAACAAAGATTTTACGACTAACCTATAGCCTTGTTTGCCAAGTATGGAATAATATATAGTTCCCTTAATTTAAGGGCCGTAGCAACTACTTTACAACCTAATTTTGTTAAATAATATTTGTATCTTTTGCCAATTTTCTTGACAAGGCCATGTACACGCAGACGTTTAATAAGACGACTTATTTGACCAGCGTTTTTATTTAACAGTAATGTCCGTAATGCTTTGTTAGTAAAACCGCTTATCATGAATGCGCCGCGTGCTAACACTCTAAGGAGTAACGCATCTTGTTCAGAAAAAAAATTAAATCCTTTGTACCGGTGTTGTTTTTCTTCTTTGGTGTCAGTGAGATTATTAAAAA